>NZ_KI914938.1:73037-108101 GCF_000520575.1 Arthrobacter sp. I3 | reverse complement strand
CGCCGCCATGACCGCCGCGAAGGCTGCCGGGAAGAACAACTGGATGCGGTTCCGGCCGGAGATGCTGAACACCGCGGCCCACAAGGCCGACGGCGATTCCGGGCTGCGGCGCGCCGTCGAACTGGGCCAGATCTCGGTGCACTACCAGCCCGTGGTCTCGCCCGGCATCGGTTCGGTGGTGCAGTTCGAGGCGTTCGCGCGGTGGGAACGGAACGGCCGGCTGGTGCCGCCGAACCAGTTCCTGCCCGTCGCGGAGCAGAGCGGCCTGATCCGCGAGATCGGCGACGAGGTCCTGCGCCGCGCCTGCGCCGAGATCCGGCCCTGGCTGGCCGGCGATCCTGCCTACAGCGTCGCCGTGAACGTCTCGGGCCTGCAGTTCCAGCACCGGGACTTCGCCGCGGACGTGCTCGCGATTGCCGCGTCCACGGGCGTTGACCCGCGCCAGCTCACCCTTGAGCTGACGGAGAGCGTGTTCTTCGACGCCTCCTCGGACGTGCTGGGCCAGCTGCGGCAGCTGCGCGGCGCCGGTGTCCGGATTGCCATGGACGACTTCGGCACCGGGTATTCCACGCTCGGCCGGCTCCAGGAACTGCCCCTGGACATGGTCAAGATCGACCGCTCCTTCGTGGCCATGATCAAGACCGGCCAGGAACAGCTCCCGTTCTTCGCCACCATGATCAGCGCAGCGCATGCCCTCGGCCTGAAAGTCACGGCGGAAGGTATCGAGACGCCCGCGCAGGCCAAATACCTGATGGACCGCGGCTGCGACTCCCTGCAGGGCTATCTGTTCGCCAAGCCGGCCCCCGCCAGCCACCTGGCCGGGACCATGGAGAGTGCCCTGAACGCCCTGGACAAGGTCGACGCCGCGCGGTAGGCGGGCGGGCCGGCTGACGTTAGGCCGGCCGCTGGCCGTCTGGGCGGGTCGCGTTATCGCCTCCATACTCCGCCACACTCCGCCATTGGACGCAAACGGCCGCTAAGCATCATGGCTTAGCGGCCGTTCGTGGCACTTCGTTGGATGGTCCGGGCCCGCCCCAGGGGTCAGAGTCCCGGCAGGCTCCCGGCCCTAGCGCTTTTCGCAGGCAATGCCGTCGTTGTCACGGTCGAGGTCGTACTCGCCCCAGTGCCGCGCACCGCCGTCGTTGTAGCTGTACAGGGTGTTGTCGACGCGGAACGTGGTGACCGGTTTTCCGGTCGTCTTGTCGCGCGCACCCTTGCGGCCGACGCCGTGCGGGTACACCTTGTTGAGCTCCGTGCAGTTCTTGTACGACTTCGGCGCGGGCGCGGCGGATGCCGGCACGGCCGTAGCGCTCAGGACGACGGCGGATGCCGCCAGGGATGCGATAAGCAATTTCTTCAGGCGCACGTTTAAGAGCACTCCCCCAGGTAGAAGCCCTCAGCCGCGGATCGGCGAGGGGCAGGAAAATGCTAACCCACGAATTCGGTGTTTCCGGTGAGGCTCAGGCGCCGTGATCCGAGCCCTGGTCCAGCTTGTCGAGGTCCTGGGCCACCATCGCCTCGCTGCGCTGCCACAGCGCCTTGGCCAGGCCCGCGTCGTAGGCCTGCTTGTTGGCCTTCGAGAGCGTCCGTTTGGCGTAGTAGGCGCCGGAGATCCAGTCGTGGCCCGGGGTGGCGTTGGCGAGCCACACAAGGGTGTCCGCGCCCTGGTCAGGGGTCAGCATGAAGCGCTTGAGGAAGGACTTGTAAGCCAGGCGCATGGGGCTTGTGGAGTCGGCAGCGAAGTTGGTGGCCACGCCGCCGGGGTGGAACGCCGCCGTCGAGATCCCCTCGGTGTTGTAGCGGTTGTGCAGTTCGGCGGTGAAGAGGATGTTGGCGAGTTTGGCGTTGCCGTAGGCGCGGTTGGTGGAGTAGCTCTTGGCCGCGTCGAGGTCGTCGATGTCGAACTTGGCGAAGAGCGAATTCGCGACGCTTGAGGTGTTGATGACGGTGGCCTGGCTGGCGGTCAGCACCTCGATCAGCTCGGTGGTGAGCAGGAACGGGGCCAGGTGGTTGACCTGGAAGGTTCTCTCGTGACCGTCCACGGTGAGCTCACGGGGGCCCATGATGCCGCCGGCGTTGTTGGCCAGGACGTCGATCCGCGGGTACTTTTCCTTCAGCTGCGCGGCCAGGGTCCGCACCTGGGCAAGGTCGGCGAAGTCGCTGACAAAGAAATCGGCGCCGATTTCGTTCGCGATCGCCTCGGTCTTTTGCGCGGAACGCCCGACGACGACCACACGTTCCCCCTGCCGGGCGAAGGTCCGCGCGGCGGACGCGCCGATGCCGTCGCTGGCTCCGGTGATGACGATAGTGCGCTCGGGCATTGAGGTGTCCTTAGAACGAAGCGGTGGGCTGGTCTTTGGGAATCCAGCCCCGTCGAATTCTAACGAGTGCAACTGGGAGTTCGTTCCACCGGCGCCGGGAGCTTTCCGAGACTCTGCTGGGAATCACCCGCAGCGCCTAGATGCGCAGCGGCGACCGGAAACTCAGGGCCGTGCCGGCGTTCTGCAACTTCAGGCCGATGGCCAGCATTTCTTCGGTGGTCCGGAGCAGGGAGTAGTGGCTGTAGTTGCCCTGGATAACGGTGCCCGGGACCACGGATGGTGCCACCACGAAGTTGGGTACCGGAGTATCTTCGTCAAAAAGTACGAATATCGCCGTGCGTCCCGCCCGGTAGCTTTGGCTGTTTAGGATGACCGGCAGCCATTGCGAGAGCCAGGTATCGCCCGTTGCGACGCTGCAGTCATGCATGTCATTGCAAACATTCGGCACCACCACGGAGAAATTCGGCAGAGTGTTGTTGGCGAGGTCGCCCGCCAGCTGCCCGGCGCTCACGGTGCCCAGGGGCACATTGTTGACCGCGCATGCCGCCCTGTCCCCCGTCCCTTGGTAGTAGATTTCGGGGTTGTGCCGCTCGGCATACAGCCCGGACGCGCTCAGCCGGCAATTCGACGGCATGTCCTCCATATAGCTCTTGTAGGACTGGCCGGACGTACGCACCTGCCGGAAGATGTTGTCGGCCGTGATGGGCGGCAGGCCGCTCGGGCTCGAATCGGAGGTGACGCCCTGTGTGCTGCCGGAGGTCATGGCCAGATAGCTCGGCAATGAGGGCAGTCCCAGGCCGGCGTCAGCCCAGGTGGTCACCGAGGCGCACTGGGTCGCCTTTGTGCTCATGTACGGCGCACTGGCGTTCCCGATGACCTGTGAATAGGTCTTGTTCTCAAACAGCACCCACATGACGTGGTCGTATTTCGCCGGAGGGGCGGTCGCCGTGCCGCAGGGGTTGTCGCCGGGGGGCGGAGGCGGCGGCGGGGGCGGCGGAGGAGGTGGCGGCGGCGTCGCGTTCGTGGTGACGGTCAACCGAGGCCGCTCCGTGGTGACGGAAGTTTCCTTGGAACTGTAAATCACGCCGTCAGAGGATGTGTTGCTGATGCGGAACGAATACGTCCCGTCGCCCTTAATCGCACTGAAGAGATCGAACTCCACATAGGTGTTATCGGCAACAGCGCCGCGCGAAGCCACAATCGGCGTTTCCGCAACGGGCGCGTTGTTGAAGGTGATCGTGTTCTCACTCCATGAGTTGTTGAGGACCCGTCGGACCTGGCCGCCCGAGTTGGATGGATCCGTAGCGAACAGCCGGAGCTTGGCGCCGGTCACGGTGCTGCCGGCGGTGCCGGTTACCGTGAGCTTGAGGAAGATCATTTCGACCGGCGAATTATCAGCTTTGAGGCCTGTCGCCGTTCTGAAGTTAATGGTGGGGCTGTCACGCTTCACGACGGCATCGGCCGTGGCAGAAAAGGTCAGCGTGGCGGCTTCGGCGGGGCCTGCAATAAGGGAAATTGTGGCAGCCACGAGGAAAACAACTGACGCCAGGGAAATCCCTCGACGCCCCGCAAAGGAACGGCTGAACCGATGCCTCGTAGTTGCGTTCTTGCCCGAGGCGAATCCAGGATCTACGCGCATCGCGGGACTCCTATAAGGTCCGGTCGACGCACCCTGCGCCTTAGTGGTCCGTGGGAATCCAAACCCTAGCCGGTGAATTCCGGCCTCTCAATGCCGATAGCCAAAATAGCTGGCCGTTTAAAGGTATTCCCAAGGTTCCACCGGTTAGGGGAATTCCCAAGGTTTTTCCATGGTTCTTAGGCATATGCCAGAACTGCCCGCCTGAGTCATCAGGGGCTTTTTGGGTTAAATGCGGGAGGACCCCTACCTGGTGGTGGGGGTCCTCGACCGTTAATGGTGTTCCGGCGGTGACCTACTCTCCCACACCCTCCCGGGTGCAGTACCATCGGCGCTGTGGGTCTTAGCTTCCGGGTTCGGGATGGGACCGGGCGTTTCCCCCACGCTATGACCGCCGTAACCCTTGCTCCGCCACCGGGCCCGTTGTTGGCGGGGGTGGGGAAATCTGTGGTTACAACATCTGTGGTGTTGTTATTTTGTTGTGGTTTTGTTCCTGTCGCAACGTGCCGTCAAGTAACGGGTTTGTTGTTTGGGAACCACATAGTGGACGCAAGCAGTCTTGTTTCTTTGTACCCTTCCCTGGTGTGAACGTCTTTTGAATCCGTTCACGGGAAGAGTGTGTGGTGTAAGTTATCGGCCTATTAGTACCGGTCAGCTTCACGAGTCGTTAGTCCTCGCTTCCACATCCGGCCTATCAACCCAGTGGTCTGGCTGGGGGCCTCTCACACACAAGGTGTATGGAAATCTCATCTCGAAGCGAGCTTCCCGCTTAGATGCTTTCAGCGGTTATCCCATCCGAACGTAGCTAATCAGCGGTGCACTTGGCAGTACAACTGACACACCAGAGGTTCGTCCGTCCCGGTCCTCTCGTACTAAGGACAGCCCTTCTCAAATTTCCTGCGCGCGCAGCGGATAGGGACCGAACTGTCTCACGACGTTCTAAACCCAGCTCGCGTACCGCTTTAATGGGCGAACAGCCCAACCCTTGGGACCTACTCCAGCCCCAGGATGCGACGAGCCGACATCGAGGTGCCAAACCATGCCGTCGATATGGACTCTTGGGCAAGATCAGCCTGTTATCCCCGAGGTACCTTTTATCCGTTGAGCGACGGCCATTCCACAATGTACCGCCGGATCACTAGTCCCGACTTTCGTCCCTGCTCGAGATGTCTCTCTCACAGTCAAGCTCCCTTGTGCACTTACACTCGACACCTGATTGCCAACCAGGCTGAGGGAACCTTTGGGCGCCTCCGTTACTTTTTAGGAGGCAACCGCCCCAGTTAAACTACCCA
This sequence comes from Arthrobacter sp. I3, assembly GCF_000520575.1. Classification (NCBI taxonomy): domain Bacteria; kingdom Bacillati; phylum Actinomycetota; class Actinomycetes; order Micrococcales; family Micrococcaceae; genus Arthrobacter; species Arthrobacter sp. I3. The sequence goes on along the minus strand of NZ_KI914938.1, from coordinate 102,852 downwards.
TCAGGCACTGTCCCTGACCCGGATTACGGGCCGAAGTTAGATGTCCAAAGTGACCAGAGTGGTATTTCAACGATGACTCCACCCGAACTGGCGTCCGGGCTTCAACGTCTCCCACCTATCCTACACAAGCCACTCCGAACACCAATACCAAACTATAGTAAAGGTCTCGGGGTCTTTCCGTCCTGCTGCGCGTAACGAGCATCTTTACTCGTACTGCAATTTCGCCGAGTTTATGGTTGAGACAGCGGGGAAGTCGTTACTCCATTCGTGCAGGTCGGAACTTACCCGACAAGGAATTTCGCTACCTTAGGATGGTTATAGTTACCACCGCCGTTTACTGGGGCTTAAATTCTCAGCTTCGCCTTGCGGCTAACCGGTCCTCTTAACCTTCCAGCACCGGGCAGGAGTCAGTCCGTATACATCGTCTTGCGACTTCGCACGGACCTGTGTTTTTAGTAAACAGTCGCTTCCCCCTGGTCTCTGCGGCCCCGATCCCCTCCCACCAGCAAGTGGTGTTCAAGGTTGGGGCCCCCCTTCTCCCGAAGTTACGGGGGCATTTTGCCGAGTTCCTTAACCATAATTCTCTCGATCGCCTTAGTATTCTCTACCTGATCACCTGTGTCGGTTTGGGGTACGGGCGGCTAAAACCTCGCGTCGATGCTTTTCTCGGCAGCATAGGATCACCGAATCCCCCCCTACGGGGGTCCCGTCAGATCTCAGGCATCATGAACGGCGGATTTGCCTACCGTTCGCCCTACATCCTTAGACCGGGACAACCATCGCCCGGCTCGGCTACCTTCCTGCGTCACACCTGTTAATACGCTTGCCTCCCAGGATCAGGTCCCGCGCTCCACCAAAACCCTTCCACCACAAGGGCGGTCAGGCAGGTTTCGGGCGGTTAGTATCCCCTGTTCAGCATGGGCGGTTTTTCGCCGGTACGGGAATATCAACCCGTTGTCCATCGACTACGCCTGTCGGCCTCGCCTTAGGTCCCGACTTACCCAGGGCAGATTAGCTTGACCCTGGAACCCTTGATCATCCGGCGGACGGGTTTCTCACCCGTCTTTCGCTACTCATGCCTGCATTCTCACTCGTGTAGGCTCCACCGCTGGTTTCCACCGCGACTTCACTGCCCACACGACGCTCCCCTACCACTCCAGACGCCTGAACCACAAGGGCTTGGCTAATGTCTGAAATCCACAACTTCGGCGGTGTACTTGAGCCCCGCTACATTGTCGGCGCGGAATCACTTGACCAGTGAGCTATTACGCACTCTTTTAAGGATGGCTGCTTCTAAGCCAACCTCCTGGTTGTCTTCGCAACTCCACATCCTTTCCCACTTAGCACACGCTTAGGGGCCTTAGTTGGTGGTCTGGGCTGTTTCCCTCTCGACTATGAAGCTTATCCCCCACAGTCTCACTGCTGCGCTCTCACTTACCGGCATTCGGAGTTTGGCTGACGTCAGTAACCTTGTAGGGCCCATTAGCCATCCAGTAGCTCTACCTCCGGTAAGAAACACGCAACGCTGCACCTAAATGCATTTCGGGGAGAACCAGCTATCACGAAGTTTGATTGGCCTTTCACCCCTACCCACAGCTCATCCCCTCCATTTTCAACTGAAGTGGGTTCGGTCCTCCACGACGTCTTACCGTCGCTTCAACCTGGCCATGGGTAGATCACTTCGCTTCGGGTCTAGATCACGCCACTGCAACGCCCTATTCAGACTCGCTTTCGCTACGGCTTCCCCACACGGGTTAACCTCGCGACGTAACACTAACTCGCAGGCTCATTCTTCAAAAGGCACGCCGTCACCCCTACACGATCGCTCGCGGAGGCTCCGACGGATTGTAAGCACACGGTTTCAGGTACTGTTTCACTCCCCTCCCGGGGTACTTTTCACCTTTCCCTCACGGTACTGGTCCGCTATCGGTCATTAGGGAGTATTTAGGCTTATCAGGTGGTCCTGACAGATTCGCACGGGATTTCTCGGGCCCCGTGCTACTTGGGATACTTCACCAGGCGGTGCACAACATTTCGGTTACGGGGCTCACACCCTCTACGGCCGGCCTTTCAAGACCGTTCACCTATGCCTGCACTCTCACCTTCCCAGCCCGGCAGAGCTGGAGTGGGAAGTCCCACAACCCCGACCATGCAACGCCCGCCGGCTATCACACATGGAACGGTTTAGCCTGATCCGCGTTCGCTCGCCACTACTGACGGAATCACTATTGTTTTCTCTTCCTGCGGGTACTGAGATGTTTCACTTCCCCGCGTTCCCTCCACGCACCCTATGTGTTCAGATGCGGGTCACCAGGCAGCTCGCGCCCCTGGCGGGGTTTCCCCATTCGGACACCCTGGGATCACAGTCCGGTTATCGACTCCCCCAGGCTTATCGCAGATTCCTACGTCCTTCTTCGGCTCCTAATGCCAAGGCATCCACCGTGTGCTCTTAAAAACTTGACCACAAAAGATCAAGGAGTAATTTTCGAGAGAACCACAGAAACCACCACCATCACCCCAAAAGGCAACAGCGACAGATCCAGGTTCATATTCTTGGAAATTGCTTCTTATAAAAGATGCTCGCGTCCACTATGTAGTTCTCAAACAACAACCCCGTACCACACACCCCACACACGCCCCACAAAAGGGAACAACCGTGTGATCGGTGCAGCCAGGAAACCAGAAACAAACGTTCCCACACCACCACCACGCACCCACCCCGAAAGGGAAGGACAACGCGGCCGCGCCATGGTCCTGTTGCCTCAGGACCCAACAGTGTGCCAAACACTAAACCGCCCATCACCTCTCCCGCACCGTTCCAGGACCACCCGGACTTCCAAAGGAAGCACAGGGGACCGTACTGGGTGCCGGCGAAGAACCGGCGGCCGCTATTTGTTGATATTCCACCCGTGAGCACCCGCCGCAGAACAATCGTCTGCGCAACGGGCGTACTCCTGACAACCCCACCACACGGACATAACGCCCGGCAGAGAAAGTTGTAGGTGCTCCTTAGAAAGGAGGTGATCCAGCCGCACCTTCCGGTACGGCTACCTTGTTACGACTTAGTCCCAATCGCCAGTCCCACCTTCGACAGCTCCCTCCCACAAGGGGTTAGGCCACCGGCTTCGGGTGTTACCAACTTTCGTGACTTGACGGGCGGTGTGTACAAGGCCCGGGAACGTATTCACCGCAGCGTTGCTGATCTGCGATTACTAGCGACTCCGACTTCATGGGGTCGAGTTGCAGACCCCAATCCGAACTGAGACCGGCTTTTTGGGATTAGCTCCACCTCACAGTATCGCAACCCTTTGTACCGGCCATTGTAGCATGCGTGAAGCCCAAGACATAAGGGGCATGATGATTTGACGTCGTCCCCACCTTCCTCCGAGTTGACCCCGGCAGTCTCCCATGAGTCCCCGCCATTACGCGCTGGCAACATGGAACGAGGGTTGCGCTCGTTGCGGGACTTAACCCAACATCTCACGACACGAGCTGACGACAACCATGCACCACCTGTGAACCGGCCCCAAAGGGGAAGGACTGTTTCCAGCCCGGTCCGGCCCATGTCAAGCCTTGGTAAGGTTCTTCGCGTTGCATCGAATTAATCCGCATGCTCCGCCGCTTGTGCGGGCCCCCGTCAATTCCTTTGAGTTTTAGCCTTGCGGCCGTACTCCCCAGGCGGGGCACTTAATGCGTTAGCTACGGCGCGGAAAACGTGGAATGTCCCCCACACCTAGTGCCCAACGTTTACGGCATGGACTACCAGGGTATCTAATCCTGTTCGCTCCCCATGCTTTCGCTCCTCAGCGTCAGTTAATGCCCAGAGACCTGCCTTCGCCATCGGTGTTCCTCCTGATATCTGCGCATTTCACCGCTACACCAGGAATTCCAGTCTCCCCTACATCACTCTAGTCTGCCCGTACCCACCGCAGATCCGGAGTTGAGCCCCGGACTTTCACGGCAGACGCGACAAACCGCCTACGAGCTCTTTACGCCCAATAATTCCGGATAACGCTTGCGCCCTACGTATTACCGCGGCTGCTGGCACGTAGTTAGCCGGCGCTTCTTCTGCAGGTACCGTCACTTTCGCTTCTTCCCTACTGAAAGAGGTTTACAACCCGAAGGCCGTCATCCCTCACGCGGCGTCGCTGCATCAGGCTTGCGCCCATTGTGCAATATTCCCCACTGCTGCCTCCCGTAGGAGTCTGGGCCGTGTCTCAGTCCCAGTGTGGCCGGTCACCCTCTCAGGCCGGCTACCCGTCGTCGCCTTGGTGAGCCATTACCTCACCAACAAGCTGATAGGCCGCGAGTCCATCCAAAACCACAATAAAGCTTTCCACCCCCCACCATGCGATGAGGAGTCATATCCGGTATTAGACCCAGTTTCCCAGGCTTATCCCAGAGTTAAGGGCAGGTTACTCACGTGTTACTCACCCGTTCGCCACTAATCCCCGGTGCAAGCACCGGATCATCGTTCGACTTGCATGTGTTAAGCACGCCGCCAGCGTTCATCCTGAGCCAGGATCAAACTCTCCGTTGAAGTAAAACAGACACAACATGCGCCCCCGGGAAAACGGGATGCACACGCTGCACAAAATTTGAAACCAGCCAAAAACACCAGACCACACCACGGGGTGGCGGGCCCGGCAAATTCAACCAATTCAATACAATAAATTGGTATCAACAAACTTGGCACACTATTGAGTTCTCAAACAACAGACACATTCGAATACTTTCCGAAACAATTCATTTCGATGAATTCTTTGTTTCGCTTTTCTTCGCTGCGATGTTTACAGCTTATTTCATTCATTTCCACTTTGCAAATTCGCGATTTTCATCGGAATTTCGCTTTGTGGAGCGAATCCGCCCAGCATAATTGAAGCAATTTTCATTATGTGCGCCTGGCGCATGAAGAATTGCTTCTCATTTGTGGGGGTTTGTCACCACTCAACGGCGGCAACTCAGAAAACAATACACGCTCCTCCCCGGCCGTGCAAATCGGCCGGGAAGGAGCGTGCAGGTGCGTTTTCGGTACCGGTCAGGATCCCGTACTGGTCAGGATCCCGTGCTGGTCAGGACGCGGCGACTTCCACCGTTGCCAGGTTCTTCTTGCCCCGGCGCAGAAGCAGGTAGCGCCCGTGCAGCAACTCGCTGGCCGCAATAACGGCGTCGGGGTCAGATACCTTCGCATTATTGACGTAGGCGCCGCCCTCCCCCACAGTGCGGCGTGCGGCGGACTTGCTCTCAGACAGACCGGAGGCGACCAGCAGCTCGATGATGCCCAGGGCGCCGGCGTCAACCGTGGCGGAGGGCAGCTCGGAGGTCGCCGCCTTCAGTGTCGCTTCGTCCAGTACGGAGAGGTCGCCGTTGCCGAACACCGCGGCGGAAGCCGCAATGACCTTCTCGGTGGCGTCCACGCCATGGACGAGCGAAGTCACCTCGTAGGCCAGCTTTCGCTGGCCCTCGCGGGCGAAGGGCCGTTCGGCGATCGCGAGCTCCAGTTCCTCAATCTCGGCGCGGCTCAGGAAGGTGAACACTTTGAGTCGGTCCGCGACGTCGGCGTCCGCCGTGTTGAGCCAGAACTGGTAGAACGCGTAAGGGCTGCACATGGTTGGATCCAGCCAGATCGCGTTGCCCTCGCTCTTGCCGAACTTGGTGCCGTCAGAGTTGGTGATGAGCGGCGTTCCCAGGGCGTGGACGTGTTTGCCCTCAACCTTGCGGATGAGCTCGGTGCCACTGGTGAGGTTGCCCCACTGATCCGAGCCGCCGGTCTGCAGCATGCAACCGTAGTCGCGGAACAACTGCAGGTAGTCCATGCCCTGCAGGATCTGGTAGCTGAACTCCGTGTAGCTGATGCCTTCGTCGGAACTGAGGCGGGAGGCGACGGCGTCCTTCCGGAGCATGGTGCCGACACGGTAGTGCTTGCCGATCTCGCGCAGGAAGTCGATGGCGCTCAGGGGCGCCGTCCAGTCCAGGTTGTTGACCATCCGGGCTGCGTTGTCGCCCTCGAAGCTCAGGAACCGACGGACCTGGGCCTGAAGGTAGCCCACCCACTCGGACACGGTGTCCTTGGTGTTCAGGGTGCGTTCCGCCGTCGGACGCGGATCACCGATCAAGCCCGTGGAGCCGCCCACGAGTCCGAGCGGCTTGTGGCCGGCCAGCTGGATCCGGCGCATGAGCAGCAGCTGGACCAGGTTGCCCAGGTGCAGGCTCGGCGCGGTCGGATCGAAGCCGCAGTAATACGTCACGGGGTCGCCGGCGAGGAGCTTTTCGAGCTCCGCCTCATCCGTGGAGACGTGGACAAGGCCGCGCCATTTCAGCTCCTGCCAGATATTGGCAAAGCTGGGATCGTTCTGCTGGGCATCGAGAATATTTAGCTGGGACACGGAATCTAAGTTAGCAGGATCAACCGGGCGGCAGCGCAGGTGACGCCTGCCGGCCCGGCCTACTCCTCGATGCCTGCCGGGACTCCGGCGGCGGCGATGAGCCGCAGGCGCTGGGTGGGCCGGGTCATGGCCACGTACAGGTCACCCACCCGGCCGTGCTCGTGATTGAGCATGTCCGTCGGTTCCAGGACCACGACGCCGTCGAATTCCAGCCCCTTCGCCTCGCGGGGACTGATCACCACGATGTCCTGCGCATAACTCCCGGCGCCCGTCCCGACCCGGTGGCCGTACACGGCCCGCAGTGCCGCGCTGGCCTCAGGGAGAAGGCCGCCGTCGGCGATGACCGCCAGCAGGCCGCCCTCGATGGCGTCCAGTTCCACCGGAAGCACCTCGACGAGCTTGCTGACGATCTGGCCCTGGCCGACTTTGTCGATGACCGGGGACCAGCGCCCTTCCCGCACGGCCTTGGGCGCCGAAACGACCAGTCCGGCCGCGGTCGCCATGCGGGCGGCGGCCTCGGCGATCTGGGACGGGGTGCGGTAGTTGACGGTCAGCTCCTCGAGCTGCCAGCGGTCGCCGAACATGGGGCCCAGCGCGCTGTGCCAGGAGTTGGCGCCGGCAAAAGAACTGGTCTGCGCGATGTCGCCCACGATCGTAAAGGACTTCAGCGGGCAGCGTCGGACCAGCAGCCGCCACTGCATGGGTGACAGCTCCTGCGCTTCGTCCACCACAATGTGCCCGAAGGCCCAGGATCGGTCCGTGGTGGCACGCTCTGCCGCGGTCAGCCGCGTCTCACGCTCCTGGTTCTGGTCCACCAGGTCTTCTGCCGTGACAAGGACATCCACGCCGGCGGTTTCCATGTTGACCAGGGTCTGCTTGGCGTTGGCCAGGTCGCGGGCCCGGTCCTGTTCCTGCTGCGCCAGGCCGCGCCCGGCGGCGGCATCAAGCTCGCCGAGCAATTCGGCAGCCTCATCCAGCAGCGGAACGTCGGACTCGGTCCAGGGCGAATCGGCCGGACGGAGCAGCAGTGCGCGTTCTTCCGGGCTGAGGTTCGGGGTGCATGCCTCGAGGATGGCCGGCTTGCTGAGCAGCTCCCCCACGAGTTTCTCCGGGGTCATCGGCATCCAGCACAGGTTCAGGGCGATCCGGACATCCCGGGCCGAGCGGACATCCTCGGCCAAGTAGGAGCGGTCGGCGTTGTTGCCGATGTTGCCTGCCTCCACCAGCTCCGTCATCTGTTCGGTCAATTCGCGGAGCAGGATCTTGACGAAGGAGACGCGGGCCTCGTTGTGCGGTTTGCCCGTGGCGCGCGCCCTTTCCTTGGCGCGGCGGACCTGCCTGGGCGTGAGGACCAGCTTGCGGCCGTCCACCTCGAGGGTCCGGTTTCCGGCCGGAATGCGCTGCCGGTTGGCCACGGCGTTGGCGACAACCTCGGCCATGTCGAGCCGGCCCTTGATGGCGGCCACGGCGGAGTCCGGCTCGGCGACGGCGGTGATGCCGGGCATGAGCCGGCCCAGGCTCGCCATCACGACGCCGGTCTCGCCGAGCGAGGGCAGCACGCGTTCGATGTACTTCATGAAGGACGACGTCGGCCCCACCAGCAGGACGCCGGCGCTCTTGAGCCTGTCCCGGTGCGTGTAGAGCAGGTACGCGGCGCGGTGCAGGGCGACGGCGGTCTTGCCCGTGCCCGGACCGCCTTGGACCACGAGGGCGCCGGAGATGGAGGAACGGATGATCCGGTCCTGCTCGGACTGGATGGTGCCGACGATGTCTGACATCCGGCCCGTCCGCTTGGAGTTCAGGGCAGCCAGCAGCGCGCCTTCGCCCTGGAGCGAATCATTGTCGGCGAGCATGTCGGCGTCGAGCACGTCGTCCTCGATTGCCTTGACCTCGCGGCCCTGCAGGATCAGGTGCCGGCGGCGGCGGACGCCCTGCCGGTCGAACGCCGTGGCCTGGTAGAAATGGCCGGCCTCGGGCGCACGCCAGTCCACCATGAGCCGCTGCAGGTCCTCGGTGGTCAGGCCGATGCGGCCGATGTACTGGGCCTCTCCGGAATCCAGATCCAGGCGGCCGAACACGAGCCGGTCGTCGACGGCGTCAAGCTGGGCGAGGCGGTCCTCGTAGAGGGCCGCGAAGGCATCGCGTTCGGAAACGTTCTGCATGGTGCCGACGGCACCGGCACGGCGCACCTGGGCCAGCTGGGTGCGCTTCTCCGCCCGCAACTCATCGAGTCGGGCGTAAAGTCCGGCCACATAGTCGCGTTCATGGGCCAAATCAGCGTCGTGCATCGAACGTTCCCCTATCGAAAAAGACGGACCCACCATTCTACAGCCATTTCGGCGGGCATTGCTGTTGCATGTCGCCGAACAATGCCAAGGCAGTCTTCGTCAGGGAATTCTACCCACCCGTTCGAGATGGTCCACCCCTGCAGTCCGCGCTAGATCCGCAGCAGGGACCGGACGTTGTGGCCGGTCAGGGCCGTGCGGCCGCCAAGTTCGTCGAGTTCCATGACCACGCCGACGCCGGCCACGTGGATCCCGCACCGCTCGAACAGCCGCGCCGCGGCGCCGAGCGTACCGCCTGTGGCGAGCACGTCGTCGAGGATCAGCACCCGGCTCCCCGGCGCCAGGTCCGTTGGGTGCAGCTCAAGGGTGGCGGTGCCGTACTCCAGGGCGTAGTCCTCGGAGAACACCTCGCGCGGAAGCTTGCCGGCCTTGCGGACCGTGATGACCCCGGTCCCGGTGGCGTAGGCGGCGGCCGCCGCGAGCAGGAAGCCGCGGGCCTCCACTCCGGCGACGGCGTCGAACTGGCCCTGGAAAGGTCCCACCAGGGCATCGACGACGGCCCCGAAGGCGGCACCGTCGGCGAAGACCGGGGTCAGGTCCTTGAAGCTGACGCCGGGTTTGGGATAGTCCGGGATGGTGGCGCACAGGCTCTTGATCAGCTCATCCACCGGCATTGCAGTCGTCGTCTGGTTCGGGTCGCTTTGATTCACCCATCCACCTTACTGGCTGGTAGCGGGAAGCTTCCCGGGCCTCCCGTCCCGGCGGCCCGCGGCAACCCACCGGCCATCCAATGTTCACGCTGTCGGTGTCGGATTCGCCGCTCCTGTCCGTCCCGCCGGTGATTGAATGCTCGAATGCGACACGAAATCGTCCTCTCCGGCCATGGCGTTCGGCTGGTTCCGCTGGCCCCGCACCATGCGGCGGGCCTCTTCGATTTTGTGGACGCCGGCATGTGGGCAGGCATGGCGGCACCGATGCCTGCGACTGCCCTCGAACTGGCGGCGCTGTTCGGGTCACGGCTGGAGGATCCCGCCACCATCCCGTTCGCCGTGACGGACGGGCGCACCGGCGCCCTGCTGGGCACGACGACCCTCCGCGACTACGTTCCGGACCAGCAACGCCTGGAAATCGGCGGAACATTCTACGGGCGGCAATTCTGGGGCAGCCACGTCAATCCGGCGAGCAAGCACATGCTCCTCGCCTACGCCTATGAGGTACTGGAAGTGGACCGGGTGGCTTTCCGCTGCGACGCCCGCAACACCCGGAGCGCGACGGCGATCGAACGGCTCGGCGCACAATTCGAGGGGGTCCTCCGCGGCCACCGCGCGGCGCCAGGCGGGGGACGCGCGGACACCGCCGTCTTCTCGATCCTCTCGCAGGAGTGGCCGCACGTGCGCGAGGACCTGCGGCGCCGGCTCGCCCCCCTTCGCCGTCGGCGCCGGTTACTCGCTGGGCAGCTCCGCAGCAACCTGGAACCCCTAATCCCCTGCCGGTGGCGGCAAGGCGTCCGGATGAACGGGAGGCACGGCATCGGGCGGCCCGGCATCTGGAGGCACGGAGTCCGGTTCCGGCGGGCGCAGGAGTCCGTTGGCAAGCCCGTAGTTGACGATGTCCAGCGCTTTTCGGAGCGCGCGCTCGGCGTCGAACCGGCCGGCCGCCACGCGGCTCAGCCGGGCGTAGTCCCCGGCCCATCCGGACCGGCGGAACCTGTCGGCGTCACCGTGAAGGAGCCGTCCATAGAGGACGTCCTCGAACAAGTCATGGTCGGCCAGGGCGATTTCGGCCATCAGCGCCTCGCGGTCCCGGATCATCCCGTTGGTGAACATCCCGGCCGTTTCCGCTGCGCCCTGGGCTAGCCGGGAGTTCGCCGAGTAGTTGCACAGGCGCAGCGCCCGCACCACGAGTTTGAGCGAAACGTGTTCTTCGGGAACGATGAATTTGCGCAGCAGGGCCGCGCGGAAGAGCTCAATCCAGTGCCGGCGCTCTGCCTCGACGGAGTCCGCCGCGACCTGCCCGCCGTCGGGGGCGAACAGTTCCACCATGCGGAAGTATTCGGCGGCCAGCTCCGCGAAGATCTGGAGCCGCTCGAGCTCGCTGCCCGGTTTTCCGCGCTTCCCCTCGCCCATAATGCTCCATCATCCCCCACCGCACGCTCCGGCATCAGGGCGCGGGAACGGGGCGCACACAGTGCCCGCTACCTCACGCGCCGCGGGCGCCTGGCGCCTTTGCCGGCTTTGCCGCCTTGTAGCGGGAGACGGTCGGGTCGCCGCTGAGCCAGAACCGCCAGGGGTACTCGTGGCTGCCGCCGTCGCCGGAGACGCCGACGCGCGGACCGGAGCTGATGCCCGCGGCGACCCCCTCCGGCGGGTGCGCGGCCGGTTCCAGCCGGAACGGCGGCGCGAGGGCATCCCGCCCGCTGTCCGCCGTCGTCAGTCCCAGCGCGGTGGCCAGCCGGGCAGGCCCGCTCGCGAGGTCGACATCCGATTTCGACGTCGGCCGTCTGGCCCTCGCCAGTTCATGCCCCGCGACCACTTCGCCGGCCCGCAGCAGGAGCGCCGACGCCACGCCCTCGGGCCCGCACACGATATTGGCGCAATGGTGCATCCCGTACGTGAAATACACGTAGAGGTGGCCGGCCGGGCCGAACATCGGGGCGTTGCGGGCCGTTTGGCCGCGGAAGGTGTGGGACCCGGGGTCAGGGTGGTGCGAATCATGCGGGCCCAGGTATGCCTCCACTTCGGTAATCCGAACCGAGACGGATCCGCCGGGCCCGTCGTGCGTCAGGACCGCGCCGAGGATCAGCGGCGCCACGTGCCGGGCATCGGCCGAGAGCAGCTCGCGGACGGACACGGCCGCGCCGGACTCGGCAGGAAGCGGGCTGGAAGTCATGCTCAGACTTTAACAAACACCGCCAAAGGTGAGGTAGGCCGTGTCCGAATTCCGCTAGCAGCCGCTCCGCGATGCTGGCAGGATGGGGTGATGGACTTCTGGCAGCGCTACCGGGCAATCGATGCCCGGGACACCCGATTCGACGGGCAGTTCTACACAGCTGTCCGGACCACCGGCATCTATTGCCGGCCATCGTGCCCCGCGCGGACGCCCAAGGCGGACAATGTCACGTTCTATGAAACGTCCGCCGCGGCGCACGACGCCGGCTACCGTGCGTGCAAACGCTGCCTGCCCGAGGCCGTGCCGGGTACGCCGGCCTGGAACGTGCGCTCCGATATCGCCGGCCGGGCCATGCGGCTCATCAATGACGGCGTGATCAACCGCGACGGCGTCGAGGGGCTCGCGGCCCGGCTCGGATACTCCTCGCGCCAGCTCAACCGGATCCTCAGCCACGAACTCGGTGCCGGCCCGCTGTCCCTGGCGCGGGCCAGCCGCGCCCAGACCGCCCGCACCCTGCTGGTCTCCACCGCCATGAAAGTCTCGGACATCGCCTTCGCCGCCGGATTCAGCAGCGTGCGCCAGTTCAACGAGACCATCGGCGAGGTCTTTGCGATGACGCCTTCCGCGCTCCGGGCCACAGCCAGGCATCACCGCTCCCCCGCGGCCACCACAGCGCTCACGCTCAACCTTCCGTACCGCGAACCGTTCGACCCGGGCGTCTTTGATTTCCTGGCCGTCCGCGCCATCCCCGGGATCGAGGAAGGTACCTCCACTTCCTACGCCCGGACCCTGCGGCTGATGCACGGCGATGCCCGCTTCCGGGTGGATTACGACGCCGGCGCGGCCGGGCGTCCGCTCGTGCTGACCATCGGCGCCGTCGACCTCCGGGATCTGGCCGCCCTGTTGAGCAGGGTCCGCCGGCTGCTGGACCTGGACGCCGATCCGGTCGCCATCGATGCCGCCCTCGAGGCCGATTCCCGGCTGGCCGCCGCGGTGGCGCTCACGCCGGGCATCCGGATGCCCGGCGCCGTTGATCCGCAGGAACTGCTGATCCGGGCGATGATCGGCCAACAGATCACCGTGGCCGCCGCGCGGACCGCCCTGGTCCAGCTTTCCGCGGCCGGGAGCACGAGCCTAGTGCCGGATGACGGCCTCCACCGGCTGTTCCCGACGGCCGCACAGATCGCCGGGACCGGCTTCGAACTGCTCCGGGGCCCGCAGCGGCGGATCGATGCTGTCCGGGGCGCCGCGGCGGCGATGGCCTCGGGTGACCTCGACTTCGGCTACGGCGATGACGTGCAGGGGCTGGAGGCCAAGCTCCTGCCCCTGGCCGGCGTCGGGCCGTGGACCGTGGGATACGTCGCGATGCGGGTCATCGGCGCGCCGGATGTGTTCCTGGCCAACGACGCCGCGGTCCGCAACGGCATCCGTTCACTCGCCGAGACCCCCGACGGCGCCACACTTACCCCGGATTTCCGTGAGGTCAGCCCCTGGCGCTCCTACGCCACCATGCACCTGTGGCGCGCAGCAGCGGCTGCCCAGGCCGCGGCGCGCAAGCCGTCCCTGCCGCCGAGGCAGGCTCCAACGCAGAACCACAAGCAGACTCCGAAGCAGACTCCGAAGGAAGCGAAACTATGAAAGCCCAGCTGTTGACCATGTCCACCCCGGACGGTCCGTTCACCATCATTGCCCGGGACGGGGCTGTCCTGTCGTCGGGCTGGACCGCTGTTCCCGGCGAGCTGACCGGCCAGATCCACGCTGACCTGCTTCCGGCCGGATTCGAGACCGTCACCGGGCTGGGCGACATCTCCGAGGCCGTGGAGGCGTTCTATGCCGGCGATCCGGAGCCTGCCATGGGGGTGCCGGTGCTGCAGAAGTCCGGTCCGTTCCGCAGCCATGCCTGGGACGTGCTGCGCACGGTCGCGCCGGGGCGCCCGGTGACCTACACGGAGTACGCGGAGCTGTCCGGCAACGCCAAGGCCGTCCGGGCGGCCGCCAGTGCCTGCGCCTTCAATGCGGCGGCCCTGTTTGTTCCCTGCCACCGCGTCATCCGCACCGACGGGACGCTGGGCGGCTTCCGCTGGGGGCTGGCCGTCAAGGGCCGTCTGTTGGACCGGGAACGCGAAGCAGCCCTCGCGACGGCACGGCCCTAGGCCTGTACGGGCCCAAACTCGGCCCCGTGCGAGGCCTGCCCCCGATGGCCCCGCGACCTCAGTTGTTGACCGGAACGCCGGCAGGCCAGGGCAGCAGCTTCGGAAGGTCGACGCCGTCGGCCGCGGCGGTGGCGCGCAGGCTGCCGAGGGTGGGGTTGCGGCCGGCGAGCCACGCGGCGATGTCCGTGAGCATGCCGTTGATCACGGTCGAGGTTCCGCCGCTCCCGATGGCCACCGCGGGCAGGCCGAGCGGCTGCAGCACGAAGCGCTGGCCCTCGGGTACCCGCGCGGAGAGGAAATCGAAAAGGTGCCCGCAGAACGGGCGGCTCCAGGTTTCCGGTCCGTGGCCGGTGCCGAGGTCGGCGGCATGGATGACGAGTTCGCGCCACAGTGCCAGGCCGCCGTCGAACACGACTCCTCCGCGGTAGGTGATGGGCTCACGCCAGCCGGCCGCGTCGAGGGAGTCGAAGGCGCGCAGGGCCCGGTCCAACGCTGCGTCGAGGTCGGCCCGGTGCTGCCCGAGGCTGTGGCCGGCCGCCATCTCGATGGCGCGGTTCCGCCCCTCGAAGCCGCCGTCATAGAGTTCGACACCCTCGCCGCGGGCGGCAAATTCGAGCTGCCGGGCCATCGCGTTGGCAATCCCGCAGATGTGGGCCAGCACGTGCCCGCGGCTCCAGCCGGGCAGTTCCGACGGCGCTTCGATGTCCTGCTCCGTCAGTTTCGCGGCGATTCCGGCCACGACTCCGGCGGCGCGGTGCAGTTCTGCCCGAAGGTTATCTGGTGTGATTGAGGTCATGGCGCCCATCCTAAACCGAGCCACCCGATTAAGTCGGATTAACTGAGCGTTGCCCGGTCAGCGGGGCGCGTAGCGGTGCCGGATATGCCGGCGGTCGTGCCGGGCCTGCCAGAATTCGATTTCGCGGGGCCGGATGGCGTAGAGCTGCCAGTCTGTGTTTTCATTGTCTGCATTTTCGCCGTCGTCGGCGCCGGGCCGGGCCCGCCAGTCGGCGGCCGAGGCTTCCGCGGACAGCTCCACGACGTCCCCGGCCACCCGCACCTGGCGGCCCTGGTGTTGCCAGAAGAAGTTCAGCGCCGCGTGCGGGTTGGCCGTGAGCTCCTTGCCCTTGCGGGATTTCCGGGACGTGGCGAAGTGCCAGCCGTCGGCGTCGATGTCCTTCAGGATCAGCATCCGCGACGACGGCCGGCCGTGCTCATCGGCGGTGGCCAGGCTGCACGCATTGGGCTGCGGCACCCCGGCCGCCAGGGCCTCGTCCAGCCACAGCCGGAACAGCTCCGCGGGGTCCGCGGGCGCCGCCGCCGGGTCGAAGTCCGGGAGCACTTCCGGGAAGTCTGGCAGGGCACGCAGCAGTCGGCGGAACGATTCGCTCATGTCGCAATGCTAGCGGGGAGTTTTCGGCGGCAAACGCCAAACGCTCCCTCACTTTTGGCAGGAAATCCGCCGACGCTCCTGCATTGCATGCAGGAGCGTCGGCGGAGACGCTGCCGGAACTGAGGGAGCGTGTGCTGGCTAGCCCGCGTACTCGCGCACGCCGGCGAGCTCGCCCTCGAGGGCCAGCAGCTGGCGTTCGACGGCGGCCGGTGCGGTGCCGCCCTGCGAGTTCCGGCTGTTGAGCGAACCCTCGGTGGACAGGACCGTACGGACCTCCGGCGTCAGGTGCCCCGAGATGGCGGCGTATTCCTCGTCCGTGAGGTCCCAGAGCTCGACGCCGCGGCTTTCGGCCTGCTTGACCGCGGCGCCGGAGAGCTCGTGCGCCTCGCGGAACGGCACACCCTGGCGGACCAGCCATTCGGCGATGTCCGTCGCCAGCGCGAAACCCTGGGGAGCCAGCGCTTCCATCCGTTCGGTGTTGAACTTCAGCGTCGCGATCATCCCGGAGACTGCCGGGAGCAGGACCTCCAGGGTGTCGGCGGCGTCGAAGACCGGTTCCTTGTCCTCCTGCAGATCGCGGTTGTACGCGAGCGGCAGGCCCTTCAGGGTGGCCAGCAGCCCGGTCAGGTTGCCGATTAGCCGGCCGGCCTTGCCGCGAGCGAGTTCGGCCACGTCCGGGTTCTTCTTCTGCGGCATGATCGAGGAGCCGGTGGAGTAGGAGTCGTGCAGGGTGACGAAGGAGAACTCCTTCGTGGCCCACAGGATCACTTCTTCCGAGACCCGGGACAGGTCCACGCCGATCATGGCCGTGATCCAGGCGAACTCGGCGAAGACATCTCGGGAGGCGGTGCCGTCGATCGAGTTGTGCGTCGCCGAGAAGAAGCCCAGGTCCGCGGCGACGGCCTCGGGGTCCAGGCCGAGCGAGGAGCCCGCCAGGGCACCGGAGCCGTAGGGCGAAACCCCGGCGCGCTTGTCCCAGTCGGCCAGCCGCTGCACATCGCGCAGCAGCGCCCATGCGTGGGCCAGCAGGTGGTGGCTGAGCAGGACCGGCTGGGCGTGCTGCAGGTGGGTGCGGCCAGGCATGGCCACGCCCTGGTGCGCCTTGGCCTGGTCCACGAGAGCGTCAATCGTGGCGAGCACGCCGCGGGCGATGATCCGGGCGTGGTCGCGCAGGAACATCCGTCCCAGGGTGGCCACCTGGTCGTTGCGGGACCGGCCGGCGCGGAGCTTGCCGCCGAGCTGGGTACCGGCGCGTTCGATCAGGCCGCGCTCGAGCGAACCGTGCACGTCCTCATCGGACTCGGCCGGCAGGTAGGCGCCGGAGGCGACGTCCTCATCCAGCTGCGTCAGGGCGGCCAGCATGCCGTCGAGTTCGGCGTCGTCCAGCAGCCCGGCCTTGTGCAGCACGCGGGCGTGCGCCTTGGACCCGGCGATGTCGTAGCGGGCCAGCCGCCAGTCGAAGTGCGTGGACTTGCTCAGCGCGGCGAGGGCGTCCGCGGGGCCGCCGGCAAACCGGCCGCCCCACAGCGCTCCCGTATTTGTCGCCTCAGACTTAGTGGTTTCCGACTCAGCCACAGGGGCTACTCTCCTGCGACGCGGATGTCGCGGCCGGAGGCAACCTTGGCGGACATGCCCCACAGCTCGATGAAGCCGCGCGCCATCGACTGATCGAACGTGTCGCCGGTGTCGTACGTGGCAAGGTCGAAGTCGTAGAGCGAGGTCTCGGAGCGGCGTCCGTTGACGATCGCCTGGCCGCCGTGCAGCACCATGCGGATGTCACCGGAGACGTACTTCTGGGTGTCCTCGATGAAGGCGTCGAGGGAGCGCTTGAGCGGCGAGAACCACTGGCCGTCGTAGACCAGCTCGGCCCAGCGCTGGCCGACGGTCGCCTTGAAGCGGGCCTGCTCGCGCTCGATCGTGATGTCTTCGAGGTGCTTGTGCGCGGTGATGAGCGCCATGGCGCCCGGTGCCTCGTAGATCTCGCGGGACTTGATGCCCACGAGGCGGTCCTCGACGACGTCGATCCGGCCCACGCCCTGGGCGCCGGCGCGGCGGTTGAGTTCCTTGATGGCCTGCAGCGGGGTGACCTTGACGCCGTCGATCGCGACCGGTACGCCGGCCTCGAAGGAGATGGTGACCTCATCCGGTGCCGGCGGGAATTCCGGGGTGGCGGTGTAGTCGTAGATGTCCTTGGTGGGGGCGTTCCAGATGTCCTCGAGGTAGCCGGTTTCGACGGCGCGGCCCCAGACGTTCTGGTCGATCGAGTACGGGTTCTTCTTGGTGGTCTCGATCGGCAGTCCCTTTTCCTCGGCGAAGGCGATGGCCTTGTCGCGGGTCAGGGCGAGGTCGCGGACCGGGGCGATGCACTTCAGGTCCGGGCCGAGGGTCTGGATGCCGACTTCGAAGCGGACCTGGTCGTTGCCCTTGCCGGTGCAGCCGTGGGCGACGGTGGTGGCGCCGAATTCGCGGGCGGCCTTGACCAGGTGCTTGACGATCACCGGGCGGGAGATGGCCGAGACCAGCGGGTAGTGGCCCTGGTAGAGGGCGTTGGCCTTCAGCGTGGGCACGCAGTACTCGTTGGCGAACTCGTCGCTGGCGTCGGCGACGTAGGCCTCGACGGCGCCGCAGCCCAGCGCGCGCTGGCGGATGGTCTCCAGCGATTCGCCGCCCTGTCCGACGTCGACCGCCACGGCGATGACCTCGGCGCCGGTGGCTTCACCGATCCAGCCGATGGCTACGGAAGTATCCAGGCCACCGGAGTAGGCCAGAACAATACGCTCAGTCACGGAAATGCTCCTTAGTTGTTTGGTGATGCTTTAAGTCTGGGAAAATCTGTCTGTTGCAAGCCTGTCACACACCCCGGGTGCCCGGTCCTGTGAAGGGCTCATGGTGTGGCTTATTGGCCGGCTTCCTCGGCGAACTGCAGGAAGCGTGCGGCGATGTCCGCGCCGCCCAGGGGGTCCCGGGTGACAAGCAGGACGGTGTCGTCCCCAGCGATGGTGCCCAGGATCGAGGGCATCACGGAGTGGTCGATGGCGAGGGCCAGGAAGTTCGCGGCGCCCGGCGGGGTCCGAAGCACCACGAGGTTGGCGGAGGCCTCGGCGGTGACGAGCAGTTCCCCGCACAACCGGGTCAGCCGGGCGTCGAGGATTTCCTGGGTGACGCCGCTCTTGGCCGTCCGTTCACCGCCCTCCCCCGGGACGGCGTAGACCAGCACGCCGTCCTTGCCGCGGACCCGGACGGCGCCGAGTTCCACGAGGTCGCGTGACAGCGTGGCCTGGGTGACCTGGACGCCGTCGTCCGCGAGCAGCGCCGCGAGCTCGGCCTGGGAACGGACAGATTCGCCCGTGAGAATCG
This sequence comes from Arthrobacter sp. I3, assembly GCF_000520575.1. Classification (NCBI taxonomy): domain Bacteria; kingdom Bacillati; phylum Actinomycetota; class Actinomycetes; order Micrococcales; family Micrococcaceae; genus Arthrobacter; species Arthrobacter sp. I3. The sequence goes on along the minus strand of NZ_KI914938.1, from coordinate 84,392 downwards.
CCGTGATCCGCGCCTGCCGGGCTGTCTTGGTGGCCGGGCTGGCCCCAGGAGAGGCTGGCTGGACGGACATCAGGCCGGTCCGCCCACCGGTGCCGGCCCATCGAGTGGCGCGAGCCCACCGAGTGGCGCCAGCCCGTCAACATCTGCCAGACCGGAGCGGTGCATGAGCCAGGCCATGAGTGCCTTCTGCGCGTGCAGCCGGTTTTCGGCCTCGTCCCAGACCACCGACTGCGGGCCGTCAATGACGTCCGCGGCGATCTCGTAGCCCCGGTAGGCCGGGAGGCAGTGCAGCACGACGGCGTCCGGCGCCGCGAGCTTCATCGCGTCGGCATCCACGGAATAGGCGCGGAACAGCTTCATCCGCGCTTCCTTCTCCGCCTCCTGGCCCATGGACACCCACGTGTCGGTCGCGACGACGTCGGCGCCCAGGAGCGCTTCGGCGGCGTCAACCGTCACCAGCACCGAGCCGCCGGTCTCCGCGGCGCGGTCCTCGGCGGCGGCGATGATCTCCGGCGACGGCAGGTAGCCTTCCGGTCCGGCGATGCGGACGTTCATTCCCGCCGTCACGCCGGCCAGCAGGTAGGAGTTGGCCATGTTGTTGGCCGAGTCGCCCAGGTAGGCCATGGTCAGGCCCTGGAGCGAGCCCTTGTGCTCCTTGACGGTCAGCAGATCGGCCAGGAGCTGGCACGGGTGGTAGTCGTCGCACAGGGCGTTGATGACCGGAACGCGGGAGTTCGCGGCCATGGCGACGAGCCCGGCGTGCGCGCCAGTGCGCCACACGATGGTGGAGACCATGCGTTCGAGCACCTTGGCGGTGTCCTCGACCGATTCTTTGTGCCCGATCTGCGCCTCGCCGGGGTTGATGATGAGCGCGTTGCCGCCCATGTCCGCGATGCCGGTGGCGAAGGAGACCCTGGTCCGGGTGGAGGTCTTGTCGAAGATGACGGCCACCGTCCGGCGGCCGTTGCCGTCTGCGGCGAAGGGCTGCACGCTGTAGGGCGCGGCCTTCATCCGGACGGCGAGCTCGAGGACCTCGGCCTGTTCGGCCGGGCTGAGGTCCGTGTCCTTGAGGAAGTGGCGGGTGGGCACTGAGGCGGTCACGGCGGCGGTCACTTGGCGTCCTTTGCAGCGTTGGTCTTGGCGGTCTCGAGCAGTGCCGGCAGGGCGGCCAGGAAAAGGTCTGCCTGCTCGGTGGTGAGGATCAGCGGGGGCGCCAGCCGGATGGTGCGCGGGCCCGGGCTGTTGACGATGAACCCGGCGTCGAGACCGGCGGCCACGACGCCCGGGGCGACGTCGGCGTCGAGGTCGAAGCCGATCAGCAGCCCCTCGCCGCGGACCTCTGTCACGCCGGCGATTCCGGCGAGGCCGGCGCGCAGATGCTCCCCCAGGTTCCGGACGTGGGCCAGGATGTCCTGGTTTTCCAGGACGTGCAGGGTGGCGAGGGCGGCGGCGGTGGCCACCGGGTTGCCGCCGAATGTCGTCCCGTGCTGGCCGGCGGTCAGCAGGGCAGACGTTTCCGGGCCGAACGTGAGGAGAGCGCCGACCGGGAAGCCGCCGCCCAGGCCCTTGGCGAGGGTCACGGCGTCGGGCACGATTCCGGCGTCCTCGCTGGCCAGCCACTTGCCGGTGCGGCCGATGCCGGTCTGGACCTCGTCGAGGATCAGCAGGGCGCCGGCCGCGCTTGTGGCCTCGCGGGCCGCCTTGAGGTAGCCGGCAGGCAGCGGCCGGACGCCGGCCTCGCCTTGGATCGGTTCGAGGAAGACGGCGGCAGTGGTCTCATCAATGGCGGCGCGGAGGGCCTCGATGTCACCAAACGGGACATGCACGACGCCGCCGGGCAGCGGCGCGAACGGCGCCCGGTAGGCCTCCTTGGAGGTCAGCGCGAGGGCACCCATGGTGCGCCCGTGGAAGGCGCCTTCGAGCGCGATGATCTTGGTGCGCGGCTTCGCTGTTCTTTCCGCGACAGTATTCTCCGCGGCCGCGGACTGGCTCGCGCCACTGTTACGGCGCGCCAGTTTGAAGGCCGCCTCGACGGCTTCGGTGCCGGAGTTGGCGAAGAACACCTTGGAGCCTGCCGGGGCCTTGGACAGTTCCAGCAACTTCTCGGCCAGGGCGATCTGGGTGGGGCTCGTGAAGAAGTTCGAGACGTGGCCCAGGGTGGCCAGCTGGCTGGAGATCACCGAGGTCACGAACGGGTGGGCGTGGCCGAGGGCGTTCACCGCGATGCCGCCGAGCAGGTCCAGGTATTCCTTGCCGTCGGCGTCCCACACGAGGCAGCCGGCGCCGCGGACCAGGACCCGCTGCGGGGTGCCGAAGACGCCCAGCAGGGAGGACGAGTAGCGGGACAGCCACTGCGCGCCACTGGCGCGCGAGTGAACTAGATCCGCTACCGGAGAGTGTTCGAGATCCGTGGAAGGTGCCTTTTCGATCTGGTTCATTTGCTTTCCTCGTCGGGGACGACCTGGGTGCCGATGCCGGCGGTCGTAAAGGTTTCCAGGAGCATCGAGTGCGGCAGGCGGCCGTCCACGATGTGGGCGCGCTCGACGCCGTCGTCAATGGCCTTCAGGCACGCCGCCATCTTCGGGATCATGCCGGACTCGAGGCGCGGCAGCATCTCGCGCAGCTCCGACGCCGTCAGCGACGAAATAAGCGATGACCTGTCCGGCCAGTTGGCGTAGAGGCCCTCGACATCGGTCAGGATGACCAGCTTGGAGGCACCCAGGGCCGACGCGACCGCGGCCGCCGCCGTGTCCGCGTTCACATTAAGTACCTGCCCGGTGGTGGATCCGTCGTCGTGGATCTCCGGGGCGACGGTGGAGATCACGGGAATCCGGCCGGCCGCGAGGATGTCCACAATCCCTTCCGGGTTCACCCCGACCACCTCGCCCACCAGGCCGAGGTCCACCTCTTCGCCGTCCACCACGGTGCCGGTGCGGACGGCGCGGAGCAGGCCGCCGTCTTCGCCGGACATCCCGACGGCGTACGGGCCGTGGGAGTTGATCAGGCCCACGAGTTCGCGTCCCACCTGGCCGGTGAGGACCATCCGGACCACATCCATGGCCTCGGGCGTGGTGACGCGCAGCCCGCCCTTGAATTCGGATTCGATCCCGAGCCGGCTGAGCATGGCGTTGATCTGCGGGCCGCCGCCATGCACCACCACGGGGTGGATGCCGACGTGGTGCAGGAACACGACGTCCTCGGCGAAGGCGCGGCGGAGCTCGTCATTGACCATGGCATTGCCGCCGTACTTGATCACCATGGTGCTGCCGGCAAAGCGCTGGATCCAGGGCAGCGCCTCGATCAGCGTGGCGGCTTTGTCCCGGGCGTCGGACTGGGAGGTGGTCTCGCGGGTCTGGGTGTTCATGCTGTTCGTCCTCTGTTGGTCCCTACTGTTCATCCCTACTGTTCATCCCAACTGTGCCTTCCCCCCGGGGGATTAGCTGGAGTGGGAGGTCAGCTGGAGTAGGCGCTGTTTTCGTGGACGTAGTCGTGGGTGAGGTCGTTGGTGAGGATCGTGGCCTCGGCTGTACCGGCCTGCAGGTCGATTTCGACCAGGACCTCGCGCGGTTCGAGGTCCACGAGGTTCCGGTCATCGCCGATGCTGCCGTTGCGGCAGATCTGCACACCGTTCATGGACACGTTCAGCTGGTCCGGTTCGAAGGCCGCGTCGGTGGTGCCGACGGCGGACAGCACGCGGCCCCAGTTGGGGTCCTTGCCGAAGATCGCGGTTTTGAACAGGTTGGAGCGGGCGACGGCGCGGCTGACGACTTCTGCGTCCCGCTCACTCGCGGCGTTGAACGTCCGGATCGCGATGTCGTGGCTGGCGCCCTCGGCGTCGCCGATCAGTTTGCGGGCCAGCTCGGCGCAGACCTGGGTCAGGCCCGTGCCGAAGTCGGCGGCGGACGGCGCGGCACCGGAGGCGCCGGAGGCGAGCAGCACCACGGTGTCGTTGGTGGACATGCAGCCGTCCGAGTCCGCCCGGTCGAAGGTGAGCCGCGTGGCGTTGCGGAGTTCGGCGTCGAGCACGTCCGGCGGGACGTCGGCGTCCGTGGTGAGGACCACCAGCATGGTGGCCAGGCCCGGGGCCAGCATGCCGGCGCCCTTGGCCATGCCGCCGATGGTGAACTGCGTGCCGTCCGAGGCCGTGCCGGTGAAGACGGCCTGCTTGGACACCGAATCCGTGGTCATGATCGCGGTGGCCGCCGCGGGGCCGCCGTCCGCGGCCAGGGCTGCGGTGGCGGAACCGATCCCGGCCAGGATTTTCTCCATGGGCAGCTGCTCGCCAATCAGTCCGGTGGAGCAGACCACGACGTCGGTGGCGGAGACGCCGAGGGCTTCGGCGGTCTTCTCCGCGGTGGTGTGCGTGTTCTGGAACCCCTGGGGCCCGGTGCAGGCGTTGGCGCCGCCGGAGTTGAGGATCACGGCATCCACGCGCCCGTCCTTGACCACTTCGCGGGACCAGTGCACGGGGGCCGCGGCCAAGCGGTTGGACGTGAAGACCGCCGCGGCGGCCTTGGACGGGCCGTCGTTGACCACGAGGGCCACATCCGGCTTGCCGGAAGCCTTGAGCCCGGCCGTCACGCCGGCGGCGCGGAATCCCTGCGGTGCGGTGATGCTCACGGTGCGACTCCCTGGAGGTTGAGGCCGGCGGTTTCCGCCAGGCCGAGGGCTAGGTTCATGGACTGCACGGCTCCGCCGGCGGTCCCCTTGGTGAGGTTGTCGATGGCGCAGCACACGATCACGCGGCCGGTGTGCTCATCGAAGGCGAGCTGCATGCCCGTGTGGTTCGATCCCTGGACCGATTTCGTGGAGGGCCACTGCCCCTCGGGGAGCAGGTGCACGAACGGTTCGTCGTCGTAGGCTTCGGCCCAGGCGGCACGGAGGTCTGCGGCAGTGACACTGCGGCCTGGCTGCTGCCGGACCCTGGCGGTCGCCGTGGTGAGGATGCCGCGGCTCATCGGCGCCAGCGTGGGCGTGAAGGAGACGGTGACCGGGGCCCCCAGCGCCTTGGAGAGTCCCTGTTCGATCTCGGGGGTGTGCCGGTGTCCCCCGCCGACCCCGTAGGGGCTCATGGAGCCCATGACTTCGGCGCCGATCAGGTTGACCTTGGCAGCTTTGCCGGCCCCTGAGGTGCCGGAGGCGGAGACGATCACGACGTCGTCGCCCTCCAGCAGCTGGTTGCTGAAGCCGGGGGTGAGTGCCAGCAGGGCCGAGGTCGGGTAGCAGCCGGGGACGGCGATCCGGGTGGCGCCGCGGAGGGCATCGCGCTGGCCGGGCAGTTCCGGGAGTCCGTAGGGCCAGGTTCCGGCGTGGGCCGACCCGTAGAACTTCACCCAGGCCGCCGGGTCCTCGAGTCGGTGGTCCGCGCCGGCGTCGATGACCAGGGTCCCGGCGGGCAGCTGCGCCGCGATCTCCGCGGATGCCCCGTGCGGAAGCGCCAGGAACACGACGTCGTGCCCGGCCAGGTTATCCACGGTGGTGTCTTCGAGGATCCGGTCCGCGAGGCCATGGAGATGCGGCTGCAATTCCCCTAGTCTGGAACCGGCGTTGCTGTGGGCCGTGATGGCGCCGATGGTGACGTCGGGATGACCGGCGAGGAGCCGCAGGACCTCGCCGCCGGCATAGCCGCTAGCCCCGGAAACGGCAACAGAAATAGTCATAAGCACGACTATACAGCAAGAGTATGCATAGATGCCGATATTTATGCATCGATGAGCGTGTGTCCAAAGCTCCCGAACGGCCCGCCGCGGAAACCCGGGGGCGTATGCTTGATAAAGGGTGATCCAGACCGTGCAGCTGCGAATGTCAGCTGCAGCGTTGCCCGTAACCGTGACGAGGCAAGCGCCCTATGACCGCCACTTCCACCCTTCCCGCCGAAACGCCGGCGCGGCCGCCATCGCGGGTCCGGCAGCCCAACGCCGTCGTCCTGAGCTATTCGGAACTCCTCAAGAGCGTGAAGACGGCCGGCCTCCTCGAACGGCGCGTCGGGTTCTACATCACAGTGTTCGCCAGCCTGGTGCTCCTGATGGCCGCCACCTGGTTCGGGTTCGCGCTGATCGGTGACAGCTGGTTCCAACTCCTGATCGCCGCCGCCCTCGGCATCATCTGCACGCAGTTGAGTTTCCTCGCCCACGAGGCCGGGCACCGGCAGATCTTCGCGTCCCGCCGTGCCAACGACTGGGCAGCACGCCTGCTGGCCACCTCCGTGGCCGGGATCAGCTACTCCTGGTGGGAGCAGAAGCACGGCGCGCACCACAACCACCCGAACGTCATCTCCAAGGACCCGGACATCGCGCCCGGCCCCATCGCCTTCCACCCCGAAGCCGTAGCCGACCGCCAGGGACGCCTCGCGTTCCTGACCCGCAAGCAGGGCTGGTTCTTCTTCCCGCTCCTGTTCCTGGTGGGCCTGGGACTGCAGATCGATTCCGTGAAATTCATCGTCCGCCGGGCCAAGGTCACGCACCGCTGGGTCGAAATCCCGATCCTCGCGGTCCGGCTCAGCCTCCTGCCGGTCCTCGCGTTCACCTTCCTGCCGCTGGGCATGGCGTTCGCCTTCATCGGCGTCCAACTGGCCGTGTTCGGCTTCTATATGGGCGCGTCCTTCGCGCCGAACCACAAGGGCATGCCGGTGCTGCCGGCGGACAGCCGGGTGGACTTCTTCAGCCGCCAGGTCCTGACGTCCCGGAACATCTCGGGCGGCCGCTTCATGGACATCCTGCTCGGCGGCCTCAACCGCCAGGCCGAACACCACCTCTTCCCGGACATGGCCCGCCCGCAGCTGCACCAGGCCGCCAAGATCGTCCGCGAGTACTGCGCCAAGCACCAGGTCCCGTACACGGAAACCACGCTGATGCAGTCGTACGCCATCATTGTCCGCTACCTCAACGACGTCGGACTCGCCGCGGGCCGCCACTTTGAATGCCCGATGGCAACGGTAACCCGCCGCTACTAAAGGACGGACCGCCGTCGGCCGCGCAGGACCCGCCGCCTCCGGGTCACGTCGGCCCAAACATCACGTGACGGCTGGTTACGGAAGGCCCCTTCATGGTTACCCCCGGTGTCCCTAGGATGGACCCAGGGACCGGGACAGAATTCCCCGCCCGGAAAAGGAGCCACATGATGCACGCAATCGTCGCCCGCCAGGCCGGCGGCCCCGAGGTCCTCGAACTCGACAAGACAGCCCGACCCGTTCCCGGGCCCGGCCAGCTGCTGGTCAAGGTCGCGGCCGCGGGCGTGAACTTCATTGACACCTACAAGCGCAGCGGCGTCTACAAGGTCAGCTACCCCTTCACGCCCGGCTCCGAGGCCGCGGGCACCGTGGAGGAGGTCGGCGACGCCGTCACCGGGTTTGCTCCCGGTGACCGGGTGGCCACGGCCGAGGGCGCTGACTGCTACGCCGGCTACGCACTCGTCGATGAGGACAAGGCCCTCCCGGTTCCCGACGGCCTGGATGATTTCACCGCCGCGGCGCTGCCGCTGCAGGGCGTGACGGCCCACTACCTGATCAACTCAACTTTCAAGGTCGAGTCCGGCCACACCGTGCTGCTCCACGCCGGCGCCGGTGGTGTGGGGCTCCTGATGATCCAGTTGCTCAAGGCCAGGGGCGCCAATGTCATCACCACCGTTTCGACAGACGCGAAAGAGCAGTTGGCCCGCGAAGCCGGCGCCGACCACGTGCTGCGCTACGACGGTTTCGCCGACCGGGTCCGGGATCTGACCAACGGCACCGGCGCGGATGTGGTGTACGACGGCGTCGGAAAAGACACTTTCGACGCCTCCCTGGCGTCCCTGCGCATCCGGGGCATGCTGGTCCTCTTCGGCGCAGCGTCCGGCCCGGTCCCGCCGTTCGACCCGCAGCGGCTCAACGCCGGCGGCTCGCTGTACCTCACGCGGCCCACCATGGGCCACTACCTGCGCGACGCCCGGGAACGCCGCTGGCGCTCCGACGAAGTCTTTGCCGCCGCTGCCGACGGCAGCCTCAAGGTCAGGATCGGCGCACGCTATCCTCTCGGCGAGGCGGCCCGTGCCCACGAGGACCTTGAACAGCGCCGCACCACCGGCAAAGTCATCCTCGTCCCCTAAGCTGCACGGTCCCCCAAGCCGTACGGCAACACCATCCGTTCATCTCCTGCAGGGACAATGCGCCAGTGACCGAGCAACGACTGACCCCCAGTGAAGCCCCCGACGCCGGTGCGGTGCAGAGTCTTCCCGCTCCCCGTCTCACCGTCCACGAGCCCCAGCTGCCGGGCGCCCTCTCCGCCCCGCCGGAGCGCACGCTGATAGACATCGTCCGGGATACTGCCGCCCGGTACCCGGACGCTTCGGCGCTCGACGACGGCCACCGTTCGCTCAGCTACGCCCAGCTCATGGACGAGGTCCGGGCCGCCGCCCGGAAACTGCACCTCGCCGGGCTGGGTGCCGGTGACAAGATCGGCGTCCGGATCCCGTCGGGCACCAACGAGCTCTATGTCTCGATCCTGGCGGTGCTGCTGGTTGGTGCGGCGTATGTCCCCGTAGACGCCGACGATCCCGACGAGCGGGCCAAACTGGTCTTCGGGGAGGCGAGGGTGGCCGGCATCCTCCGCGCCGGCGGGAAGATCGTCACGGACAGCAACCACCCCCGCCCGTTCCCCGACGCGAGGCCGCCCGGCCCCGACGACGACGCGTGGGTCATTTTCACGTCCGGCTCCACCGGCACCCCCAAGGGCGTCGCGGTCCAGCACCGCTCAGCCGCCGCGTTCGTGGACGCCGAGGCCCGCATCTTCCTACAGGCCGATCCGGTGGGTCCGCAGGACCGGGTGCTGGCCGGCCTGTCCGTTGCCTTCGATGCCTCCTGCGAGGAAATGTGGCTCGCGTGGCGCCACGGCGCCTGCCTGGTTCCGGCACCCCGGGCGCTGGTGCGGACCGGGATGGACCTCGGCCCCTGGCTCATCAGCCACGGCATCACCGTGGTCTCCACCGTCCCCACACTGGCCGCTCTCTGGCCCGTGGAGTCGCTGGAAAGTGTCCGGCTGCTGATCTTCGGCGGGGAGGCATGCCCGCCCGACCTTGCCGAACGGCTCGCCGTCGAAGGACGCGAAGTATGGAACACCTACGGGCCCACCGAGGCCACCGTGGTCGCGTGCGCCGCGCAGCTCGGCGCGCCCGGCCCCATCCGGATCGGCCTGCCGCTGGACGGCTGGGACCTCGCCGTCGTCGACGCCGACTCGCTGCCCGTCGCCGAAGGCGCGGTGGGCGAACTGATCATCGGCGGCGTCGGGCTGGCCCGGTACCTTGACCCGGTCAAGGACGCGGAAAAATATGCCCCCATGCCGTCCCTGGGCTGGCCGCGCGCCTACCGCTCCGGCGACCTCGTCAGGTACGAAGCAGAAGGCCTCATTTTCCAGGGCCGCGCCGATGAGCAGGTCAAGCTCGGCGGCCGCCGGATCGAGCTCGGCGAAATCGACGCCGCCCTGCAGTCCCTGCCGGATATCGCCGGCGCCGCGGCCGCCGTGCAGACCACCGCGGCCGGCAACCAGATCCTGGTCGGCTACCTTGCCGCCGTCGCGGGCCGTGACATCGACCTCGCAGCCGCCCGCGAACTGCTGGGCGAACGCCTGCCCGCGCCCCTCATTCCGCTGCTGACGCTCGTCGATTCGCTGCCGACCAAGACCAGCGGCAAAGTGGACCGCCACGCCCTGCCCTGGCCGCTCAGTGGAACCGGAGCGGCGGAGGCCGAAGGTGCCCCGCTGAACCTGCCGGAGGACGCACAGTGGATCGTGGAGCAGTGGAGCGCCGTGCTGGGAAGCCCGGTCACCAGCCTCGATGCCGACTTCTTCGCCTACGGCGGCGGCTCGCTGGCCGCCGCGCAGCTCGTGTCCGCCCTCCGCGTCCGCTATCCCACCATCACGGTGGCCGATATCTACGCGACACCCCGGGTGGGCGCCCTGGTGGACGAGGCCCGGCAGTCGCTGCCGGAGGGTGGTGCCGTCGCTGCCCAGGAGCGCACCGTCCGGCCCACCGCGCGGAAGTCGCAGGCCTTCCAAACGCTCCTGGGCGTTCCCTTGCACATCCTGGTCGGCATGCGCTGGCTGACCTACCTGATGGCAGCCAACAACCTGCTGGCCGCCGTCGCCGGATTCAGCGCCGCGCCAACGATCTCATGGTGGTGGGTGGGAGCTTCCTGGCTGGTCTTCGTCAGTCCCGCCGGGCGGATGCTGCTCTCCGTCGCCGCCGCCCGCATCCTGCTGCGCAACGTGGTGCCAGGCACCTATCCCCGGTCCGGGCGGGTGCACCTCCGGCTCTGGCTCGCGGAACAGATCCAGGACCTCGCCGGCGCCATCAGCCTCGCCAGCGCGCCCTGGGTGCCCTACTACGCGAAAGCGCTCGGGGCGAAGATCGGCGAGAACGTCCAGCTGCACTCGCTGCCGCCCGTCACCGGGCTGCTGACCCTCGGCACAGGATCCAATATCGAGCCCGAAGTCGATCTGTCCGGCTGGTGGATCGACGGCGACCGTGTCCACATCGGCGCCATCCGGATTGGCCCCGGCGCAAGCGTTGGGGCCCGCAGCACGCTGATGCCGGGAGCCACGGTGGGTGCCGGGGCGCAGGTGGAGCCGGGTTCCGCTGTGATCGGCAAGGTCAAGGCGGGCCAGCTCGTGGCCGGGTCGCCGGCCGAGCGCCGTGGCAAGGCCCGGCACTCATGGCCGGACTCCCCGGACGAGCACCGGCTGATGGGCCGGTTGTGGTTCGCCGGTTTCGCCGCCGCCTCCGCCATGCTGGCGCTCATCCCCTACGTCTCCGCCGCCGTCGCGGGCTTGGTGATCTTCGCGTTCATCCAGGGCAGCTCCTCCCTGCCCGCGGCCCTGCCCGGCATAGCGCTCTCGATCCCGCTGGCGGCGCTGGCATGGTTCCTGACCAACCTGCTGCTGATCCTGGCCACGACGAGGCTCCTCAGCGTCGGCCTCGCTGAAGGCTACTACCGGGTCCGGAGCCGGATCGGGTGGCAGGTCTGGGCAACCGAGCGGGTACTGGATCTGGCCCGGGATCTGCTGTTCCCGATCTACGCCAGCCTCTTTACGCCGGTCTGGCTTCGGCTTCTTGGTGCGAAGGTCGGCCGCAACGTGGAGGCCTCGACAGTGCTGCTGATCCCGCGGATGACCACCGTGGGCGAGGGCGCGTTCCTGGCCGACGACACGATGGTGGCGTCGTACGAACTCGACGGCGGCTGGATGCACATAGCCCCGGCCAAGATCGGCAAGCGGTCTTTCCTGGGCAACTCGGGCATGACGGCGGCCGGGCGCAGCGTGCCCAAGAACTCCCTTGTGGCGGTGTTGTCCGCGACGCCGGCCAAGGCGAAGTCCGGCACCTCGTGGC
>NZ_KI914938.1:71342-72937 GCF_000520575.1 Arthrobacter sp. I3 | reverse complement strand
TGCGGCTGCGGCGCACCGCCATCGCCTCGGACGACACGCGGACCTACCAGCCGCCCCGGAGGCTGAAGGTCGCGCGCGCCCTGTGGGAGCTGTGCCGGTTCGTCCCGGTCATGCTGACGGTCGTCATCGCCGTCGGTGTAATGCTCGCGTTCGACGCGATGGCGGCCCTGTTCAACTACGGAGTCGCCGCTCTCCTGAGCGGGGTGGTGATCCTGCTCGCCGGGGCCACGGCCGCGGGCAGTGCCGTCGTGGCCAAGTGGCTGCTGGTGGGCCGCATCCGCCCCGGCGAGCACCCGCTGTGGAGCTCCTTCATTTGGCGGAACGAGGTAGTGGACACGTTCATTGAGATGGTCAGCGCCCCGTGGTTCGCGCGCGCCGCCACGGGGACACCGGCGCTGGTGTGGTGGCTGCGGGCACTCGGCGCGAAAATCGGTGCCGGGACCTGGTGCGAAAGCTACTGGCTGCCGGAGGCGGACCTCGTCACCCTCGGCAGGAATTCGACCGTCAACCGCGGGTGCGTGGTCCAGACCCATCTGTTCCATGACCGTGTCATGAGCATCGACACTGTTACGCTCGATGACGGAGCCACCATGGGCCCGCACGGCGTCATCCTGCCGCAGGCCAGGATCGGCAGCGGCGGCACGGTGGGGCCGGCGTCCCTCGTCATGCGGGGCGAAACCGTCCCAGCCGGGACGTACTGGATGGGCAATCCGGTCAGCCCCTGGGACGGGCCGGCACCGCCGGCCGGGCCCCGTTAGGCCCGGCGCCTGCGCACGTCCACCAGCACCACAACCGAAGGTCCGTCCATTGAGCACCAGCGCACCAAGCAGCAGCGGCGCCGCCGCCCGCGGGGACATCAGCGGGGAAATCAGCCGCGAAATCAGCCGGGCGACGAGCCCGGAAGCCGGCGCCCCGGACCCCTATATGCCCGGCCACGGGACCAATGCCTACCGCGTCACCCGGTATGAACTCGATCTGGACTACCGGGTCAGCAGCAACCGCCTTGCCGGGCACGCCGTCCTGCACGCCATCACGCAGCTCCCGACGTCGGCGATCGTCCTGGACCTGGCCGGCTTGCGGGCCACGAAGATCCAGCTCAACGGGCGCAGGGTACGCCGGTTCGCGCAGCGGGCCGAGCAGCTCGTTGTCTACCCCGACAACCCGCTGCTCGCCGCCGAGGCCTTCACGCTGGACATCCGCTATGAGGGGTACCCCGCGCCGCGCCGCGGTGTGTGGGGCGAAGTGGGCTGGGAAGAGCTCTCCGATGGGGTGCTGGTCGCCGGGCAGCCCAACGGGGCAGCCTCCTGGTTTCCGTGCAATGACCACCCGCGGGACAAAGCGACTTACCTCATCACCGTGACCACCGATGCGAACTACCGGGCGGTGTGCAACGGGGTGATGCTCTCCCGCACCAGCAGGGCCAGCCGCGTGACGTGGGTCTTTGAGCAGGCCGAACCCATGGCCACGTACCTGGCCACGGTCCAGATCGGCCGCTACGAGCTCCTGACGCTCAATGCCGACCGGCCCTCAGGGCACGTTCCGCAGTATGTGGCCGTGCCGGCGTCGCTGCAGGCGGGCGCCCGGGCCGCCCTGGC
>NZ_KI914938.1:58260-71242 GCF_000520575.1 Arthrobacter sp. I3 | reverse complement strand
GGCCGCCCTGGCCCGCCAGCCCGACATGATGCGGACTTTCACGAACTGCTTTGGGCCGTACCCGTTCCCGGAGTACACGGTGGTGGTCACCGACGACGTCCTGGAAATCCCGCTGGAAGCGCAGACACTGTCCATCCTGGGGCCCAACCATCTGCGGCAGGACTGGGAATCACAGCGGATGATCGCCCACGAACTCGCCCACCAGTGGTTCGGGAACTCCCTGACCACTGCGACCTGGAAGGACATCTGGCTGCACGAGGGCTTTGCCTGCTACGCGGAATGGATCTGGTCTGAAGAGGCCGGCATCATGTCGGCGGCGGCCCGCGCGCGCGCCGCGTGGCGCAAGCTTGCTGCTGCCCCGCAGGACCTGATGGTGGGCGACCCCGGCCCGGAACTGATGTTTGACGACCGGGTCTACAAACGCGGCGCCCTGGCCCTGCACGCCCTGCGGGTACGCTGCGGCGACCTGGCGTTCTTCGCCCTGCTGCACGACTGGACGGACCGCTTCCGGTACGGCACGGTGACCACCGCCGACTTCATCGTCGCGGCCGCCCACACGACGGGCCTGGACGCAGAGGCCCTGTTGCACCCCTGGCTGTTCGCCGACGCCCTGCCGCCGCTCCCGCAGGCAACGCCGCCCAAGATCTGATCAGGGGCGCGGAGCCCTAGGGAAGGACCGCCAGGGCGACGGCGGCCACGAGATCAGCGGGCAGGCCTGTCTCTGCCGGCGGCAGGTCCCGGAGCCCTGCGCGGCCGTTCACTGCCGGCGCCAGCACGTCCAGGGTGTCCGGGGCCATCTGCAGCCCGGTGCCCAGCATTTTGAGCCAGGCCTCCTTGCGCGCCCACAGGCGCGCCCTGCCCTGCAGCAGCGCGATGCCGGCCAGCCCGGCGAGGTGCCGTTGTTCCGCCGGGGTCAACACGACGTCGTCGAACCCGTCGAAGTCCGCCCGGGCCGGATCCTCGACGTCGATGCCCAGCTGCTCACCCGGGTCCGGGTCCACGACCCCGGCCAGTAGCGTCCAGCCGGCCGCACGGGACAGGCTCAGCAGCAGCGGCGCAGCCTGGCCCCGGAGCAGGTAGCCGGGCCGGCCGTGTGAGATGTCCGCGCCGGTGCCGCACCGTGGGCAGCTGTACCAGGCGGTGAGATCTGACGCCGGAACGCCGAGCAGGCCGGCGGCGAACCGGCGCTGCGCGAGCCGCCCGCACAGGAAGTCCTCCCGGGTCCGCGGGGTCATGGCCCGGGCCCGGACGAGTTCGGCCCCGTCCAGCAGGGAGCGGGAGTCGCGTTCCAGCTCCGGTTCCGGATAGAGGGCTGGTGCTGCGTCCACGGGCGCCCCCAGGTCCCTGGGAACACGGGGGTCGCCGGGAACGCGAAAGGGCGGGCAGGCACGCACAACAAGGTGTGATGCCATGACCCGCCCCTTTCAGAAACGTCTGCGCTGTGACCAGCGCAGTCCTCAGCGCTGCACCGCTCCGAATCGTTCGTGGGCGGCGGCCACGGCACCTTCACGGGCCTCCGAGGCCTCATCCGCCGTCAGGGTGCGGTCGTCGGCGCGGAAGCGCAGGCTGAACGCCAGCGACTTCTTGCCTTCCTCGATGCCCTTGCCTGCGTAGACGTCGAACAACGCGACGTCCTCGAGCAGCTCGCCGGCGCCTTCACGCAGCGCAGCCAGCACCTCCCCCGCCGGGACATCCTGCGCCACCACCAGGGCCACGTCCTGTGTGGCCACCGGGTACGTCGAGATGTGCCGGGCTACGATCACGTCGGCGGCGGCCTCGAAGAGGGCGTCGGCGTTCAGTTCCAGCGCCACGGAACGGGCCGGCATGTCGTGCGCTGCCAGCAGCTTCGGGTGCAGCTCGCCGGCGTAGCCCACCACTTCGCCGGTGCGCAGTTCAAGCTGCGCCGCCCGGCCCGGGTGGAAGGCCTGATGCCGGCCCTGCGTGACCAGGAGCTCGACGCCGAGCACGTCGCCGGCGATCCGGGCGATGTCCACCGCGTCTGCCCAGTCCCAGGCCCGCGGGGCGTGGCCCGGGGCAGCGGGAGAGTCGTGCCCCGTGAGCACGGCGCCCAGGTGCAGCGGCTGGTCCGGGACGCCGTCGTACAGGGCATCGAGCACGTCGTCGGCGGGCTTGACGCCGAGCGGCGGAATCGCGGAGGTGCCAAGCTTCTCGCCCGGCAGGAACACGAGCCCGGCCTCGAAGAGGGCGAGGTCGCGGAAGCCGCGGGAGTGGTTGCGCTTGGCCACCTCGATCAGGCCCGGCAGGACGGAGGTCCGCAGGAAGCCGTGCTCCTCGCTGATCGGGTTGGCCAGCTTGAGGGCCTTGCGCTCCGCACCCTCGGCGGGGACGCCAAAGGTGTCATTGGCGGACTTCGAGACGAACGGATACGCCAGCACCTCGGTGAGTCCGGCGTCGGCGAGGGCCTGGATCAGGCGGCGGCGCTGCTGCTGGACGCGGGTCAGGCCACGGCCCGGGGGCGCTACCGGCAGGGTCGCCGGGATCTTGTCGTAGCCGACCAGCCGTGCGATTTCCTCGGTCAGGTCGTCCTGGGTCTCGAGGTCCTGGCGCCAGCTCGGGGCGGTCACCGTGTAGCCGTTACCGGTCCTGGCAACGACGGCGCCGAGGTCCTCGAGCGAGGTCAGGATCTGTTCCTCGGTGAAGTCGATCCCGATCCGGGCTGCCGCGTACTCTGCCGGCAGTTCGATGGTTACGGCGTCCGGCGCGGTCCCGACGTCGGTCCCGGCCTCGTCGGCCGTTCCTCCGGCGAGTTCGACCAGCAGGTCCACCACACGCTGGGCGGCCACGTCGGCCACCTGCCAGTCCACGCCGCGTTCAAAGCGCTTGGACGCCTCGGACGGCAGCTTGTGCCGGCGGCGCGCGCGGGCAATCGAGACCTCGTCGAAGTGCGCGGCCTCGACCAGGACGTTCGTGGTGGTGTCCGAGACTTCGGTGTGGGCGCCTCCCATGACACCGGCGATTCCGATGGGCCCGGATTCGTCCGTGATCAGCAGATCCTCGACGTCGAGCGTGCGCTCCTTGTCGTCCAGGGTGGTGATCTTCTCCCCCGCCGTGGCCCGCCGGACCACGATGTCGCCGGCCAGCTTGTCCAGGTCATAGCAGTGGTTCGGCTGCCCGAGCTCGAGCATGACGTAGTTGGAGATGTCCACCGGCAGGGAGATGGACCGGATGCCGGCGAGCCGGAGACGGGAGGTCATCCACAGCGGGGTGGGCCGGGTGGCATCCACACCGCGCACGGTGCGGGCCACGAAACGGTCGCAGCCGGGCTTGCCGTAGATGGGGGCGTCGTCGTTGAGCTTGACGCCGTAGCCGCCGGAGAGCGACTGCGGAACCTGGACCTTGGAGACCGGGTCCGTGAACACGGTGCCGGTGGCGTGCGCGTATTCACGGGCTGCGCCGCGGATGGAAAACGCGTACCCGCGGTCCGGCGTCACATTGATCTCGGCCGCCTGGTCATAGAGGCCCAGCAGTTCCATCGCGTCGGTGCCCAGTTCCGGGTCGAGGCCGATCCGGGACAGCACCAGGATGCCGTCATGGTCCTCGCCGATGCCAAGCTCACGGACGGAGGCGATCATGCCGGCGGAGAGGTGCCCGTAGGTCTTGCGCGCGGAGATGTGGAAGTCGCCCGGCAGCACTGCGCCCGGGAGGGTGACCACCACCTTGTCACCCTCGACGAAGTTGTGGGCGCCGCAGATGATGCCCTGCACGCCGGAGGGGTCGATGCCCTCGCCCGTGAGGGTCTGCTCGCGGCCCTCGGGGACAACCCGGACCTGGCACCAGTTGATGGTCTTGCCGTTGGTCTGGGGCTCCTTGACGATGCTCAGGACCTGGCCCACGACGATCGGCCCACGAAGGGTGTCCGTGGGTCGGTGGACGGCTTCTTCTTCAAAGCCGACCTTGACGAGTTCGGCCATGACGTCTTCGGCCGATGCTTCGGCCGGTACCTGCGCGAATTCGCGCAGCCAGGAAAGTGGGATACGCACTGTTAGATCTCCATCCCGAAGTGCTCGCTGAAACGTACGTCGCCTTCAATCATGTCGCGCATGTCGCCAACCTCGTTGCGGAACATGAGGGTGCGTTCGATGCCCATGCCGAAGGCAAAGCCTGAATAGATGTCCGGGTCGATCCCGGCCGCGCGCAGGACGTTGGCATTGACCATGCCGCAGCCGCCCCACTCGATCCAGCTGGGGCCGCCCTTGGCGCCCGGGTGCCAGATGTCCAGCTCCGCGGACGGCTCGGTGAACGGGAAATAGTTCGGGCGCAGCCGGATCTGGGCTTCCGCACCAAACATCTGGCGTGCGAAGTGCTCCAGCGTGCCGCGAAGGTCCGCCATGCTCAGGTTCTTGTCGATGGCCAGGCCCTCGAACTGGTGGAACACGGGGGTGTGCGTCGCGTCGAGCTCGTCCGTGCGGAACACCTTGCCCGGGCACAGCACATAGATGGGCAGCTCCCGTTCCAGCATGGAGCGGACCTGCACCGGCGAGGTGTGCGTGCGCATGAGCAGGTGGGCCTCGGGCGGCTCGACGAAGAACGTGTCCTGCATGTCGCGGGCGGGGTGGTCCGGCTTGAAGTTCAGGGCATCGAAGTTAAACCATTCGGACTCGACCTCGGGCCCTTCGGCAATTTCCCACCCCATGCCGACAAAGATGTCCGCCACGCGGTCCTGCAGCGTGGACAGCGGGTGGCGTGCACCGGCCGTGCGCCGGCGCGGCGCTGCCGTGACATCCACGGTCTCTTCGACGAGGATCCGCGCGTCGTTCTCGGCCTCGAGCGCAACTGTACGGTCCGCGAGCGCCTTGTTGACCCGTCCTCTCGAGGCGCCCATGAGCTTGCCGGCGGCGGCCTTCTGGTCCTTGGGCAGCGCGCCAATCTCACGGTTGGCGAGGCTCAGGGCGGACTTCTCGCCCGTGTGGGCGAGGCGCACGGCCTTGAGTTCATCGAGGGTCGCTGCGGCGGCGATGGCGGCAACGGCCTGGTCTACGGCGGCGGTAATGGCGGCTTCATCCAGAGGATTCGGGACGGCTGCGTCCGGCAAAGTTTCAGTCATCTACTGTTCTTAGCTACGAGTCGGATCATGCCAACAGCGTGCGCCGGGCACAGGGCGCGGCGCAGGTTCTCGGCAAGGCTTGTGGTCACTGTCCCCAGTCTAGTAGACGGCCGTCGGCGGCATGGCAATGGCCGCCCCGCACGTGACGCCGCGGTGCCGGCCGCCCCTGGCACGCTTACGCCGGGATTCCAAGGGCACGGGACATCCCGGCGGCCCCCTGACTGCCGGGCACATCCCCGGCTACCATGGCCTCATGACGCCCGGACAACGGCTTCGCCAGATCGCCAACCTGCTCAACGGCTCCACCCTGCTGGGCCTGCTGCTGGCAGCCTGTGCGCGGACAACCGTCAGCTCCGGTCCGCGCGGACTGCTGATCGCGGGCCGCTACCGCTGGCGGTTGCCGTTTGCTGCGGCCTTCACCGTGGGCAACGTGATCCTCTTCCGCACCGGACCGGAATCCGCCCGCGCCAATCCAGTGCTGCTGGGCCACGAGGAGCGCCACAGCACCCAATATGCCTGGTGCCTCGGGCTGCCCTTCCTTCCGCTGTACTTCATAGCCGCCGGCTGGTCCCTCTGGCGCACGGGCAACCCGGGCAGCGCCAACATCTTCGAGCGCCATGCCGGCCTGGAAGCAGGCGGCTACCCCCTGCCCGGCCTGCCCGGGACCAGACCACGCACGCACCGCAGATTGGGCGTGACCGCCCCTGAACGTTACGAGGCCTGACATGACAGACAGCCCCCGAAGCATCTCCGTTGCAGGAACCGGCAGCGCCGAGGCGGTGCCGGACCTGCTGACCGTGTCGATCGGCGTTGAATGCCGCCGCGAGACCGTGGCCGAGGCCTACAGCGAGGCCGGAACACGATCGGCCGCCATCACGTCGGAGCTCCGGCAACGCGGCGTGGACAGCGCGGACTTGTCCACTTCCGGGCTGAACGTCCGGGCCGAGCTGAACTGGCAGGATGGCCGGGGCCAGACCGTGACCGGCTATCTGGCCTCCAGCACGCTCACCGTCAGGATCCGCGAGCTGTCCGCGTCCTCGCAGATCCTTGCCGCGGCGGTTGCTGCCGGCGGCGACGCCGTCCGGCTGAACGGGCTGACCCTCGGCTTCGCCGACCCCTCGGCCGTCGAAGCCAGGGCCCGGGAGGCCGCCTGGCAGGACGCCCGCACCACCGCCGAGCACTACGCCGCCCTCGCGGGCACCGGGCTGGGCAGGGTCCTGTCCCTCACCCAGCACACCGGTTTCCAGGCGCCGATCCCCGTGGCGAAGATGCAGCGGGAAGTGGCCGTGGCCTCACTCACCGTCGAGGCCGGTGAGTCGGGGGTCACCGCCACCATCGGCGTCGTCTGGGAACTGCTCGACTGATTGCCCAGTCATTGCGGGAGCAGTTGTTTCGCGTCGCCGACGGCGGCCGCCACCGGCTCGGGCGCCGGATGACCGGCCGGGGCTAGTGGGTTGCGCCGGCAGGGAGCTTGAGATCCGCCGTCGTCGCCAGCGCAGTGCGCACGACGACGGCGAGCGCCGCCGCCATCTGGGCGGCCGGCAGCGAGGGGGCACTGCTCCCGGCCGGAAGCTGCGTGTCCTCGTAGGGGACGTGGACAAAGCCTCCCCTGGTGCCCGGACGCAGCCGCAGGGCGTGCATGAGCGCGTAGAAGACATGGTTGCAGACATAGGTCCCGGCACTCTGGGACACTTCGGCCGGGATCTGCTCTGCGGTCAACGCCGCGAGCGCCGCCTTGACCGGCAGCGACGTGAAATAGGCTGCCGGTCCGCCCGGGACCACGGGTTCGTCCACGGGCTGATTGCCGGCATTGTCCGGAATCCGGGCGTCCTCACAATTGATGGCCACCCGTTCCAGCGAGATGCGCGCCCTCCCGCCGGCCTGGCCGGCGCACAGCACAAGCTCCGGCGTGAAACGCTCGAGGGCCTCCGCCAGCACCTTGGCCGACTCGCCGAAGACGCATGGCAATTCCACCGCCTGGACATCCAGCCCTTCGGATTGGAGCAGCCGTGCCGCCGAACGGGCCGCTGCCCACGACGGATTGGCCGTATCGCCGCCAAATGGCTCGAACCCGGTCAGGAGAATCATCGCCCCAGCCTAGCAACGCCTCCCACTGCCCCGGCAAGGCGGCACCCCCGCGGCACCCTCAACCCGGCCCCGTCCACACTTGGCCGCCGGGGCATTTGTCGCTCCGGCCTCATGCGTGTGTCCGCGTCGGCAGGGTGAGGATTTCGGCCCCGTCGTTGGTGATGGCGATCGTGTGCTCACTGTGTGCTGTCCGGCAACCGGTCGCACTTCGGAGCGTCCACCCGTCGGCGTCGGTGATGAGTTCAGCGGTGTTGGCCATGACCCATGGCTCCAGGGCGAGCAGCAGCCCGGGGCGCAGCTTGTAGCCACGGCCTGGCCGTCCGGTGTTGGGAATGTGCGGGTCCTGGTGCATGGTCGATCCGATGCCATGGCCCCCGAACTCGGTGTTGATCGGGTACCCCGCCTCGCCAAGGACTGAGCCGATGGCATGGGAGATGTCGCCGATCCTGGCTCCGGGCAGGGCAGCGGCTATCCCTGCGCCCAGCGCGCGCTCGGTCGCGCTGATCATCGCGGCGCTTTCCGGGTGCTTTGAGTCGCCCACGATGAAGCTGATGGCGGAGTCTGCTGCGACGCCTCGCTTGGAGACGGCGAGGTCGAGTGTCAGCAGGTCGCCGTCGGCCAGCGTGTAGTCGCGTGGGAGTCCGTGGAGCACGGCGTCGTTGACGGCCGTGCAGATGTAGTGTCCGAACGGCCCGCGGCCGAAGGACGGCTCGTAGTCGACGTAACAGGACTGCGCACCAGCCTCGGCGATCATGGCCTGCGCCCATCGGTCGAGGTCCAGGAGGTTCGCGCCGACCGTGCTGCGGTTCTTCAGCGTCTGCAGGATGTCAGCTACAAGGGCTCCTGTTTCTTTTGCCCGGGCAAGTTCGGTGGGATTCAGGATCTCGATCATGCGGAGCCTTTCTCACGTGTCCAATAACTATACCGGTCATATTATCCCGGTATAATCGTAGCCATGGTCAGGTTGCCCCTCACATTCGCAGAGATCGAGCGCGGACAGCGCCTCGGCGCCCTGTTGCGCCGCGCCAGGGGGGAACGCTCGATGCTCGACATCGCACTCGATGCACGCGTCTCACCGGAGACCCTCCGGAAGATCGAGACTGGCCGTGTAGCGACCCCCGCCTTCCCGACCATCGCCGCTATCGCCGGCGTCCTCGGACTCTCCCTCGATGCGGTGTGGGCCGAGGTCAACCAGACCAAACGCGCCACTGAACCGACCGGCCCTGATCACAACGCCCGTGAGCGGCTGGCTTCGTAAGCCCGATCCCCGCAGCGGCGCAGGCCGTCCCATACTGCAACCGGCCGCCGCCTCGCCCGTCAGCATCCTTGACATTCAGTCGAACATATATTCGAATGTAGGCATGAGATGGGACGCACAAGAACTTGAGCGCGGCGATTCCCCGGCCGCCGTTTCCGCCGCTTCGCCCACGGCTGCCCTGCTGCCGCTGGCCGGACTCGTGCGGACGGTCTCCACCCCGGAATTTGCCGGGATCACCTTCCACGAGGTCACCGCCAAATCGGTGCTCAACAAGGTGGTCGCCGGTTCCCGGATGCCGTTCGACTGGACCATCAACCCCTACCGCGGCTGCAGCCATGCGTGCGTCTACTGCTTTGCCCGGAAGAGCCACACCTACCTTGACTTCGACGCCGGCCTGGACTTTGACAGCCAAGTAGTGGTCAAGATCAACGCCGCCGAAGTCCTGCGCACGGAACTGGCCAAGCCGTCCTGGCGGCACGAGCACGTGGCCCTTGGCACAAACACCGACCCCTACCAGCGCGCCGAGGGCCGCTACCAGCTCATGCCCGGCATCATTGGTGCCCTGGCCGATTCCGGCACTCCCCTGTCCATCCTCACCAAGGGCACGCTCCTGGCCCGGGACATCCCGCTCCTCAAGCATGCGGCGGCGCAAGTGCCGGTCGGGGTGGGCATCTCGCTGGCCATGACCAACGGGCAGCTGTCCGAGGCCGTGGAGCCTGGCACGCCTGGGCCACGGGCCCGGCTGAAGCTCATCTCCCGTCTGCGGGAAGCGGGCCTGCCCTGCGGCGTCATGGCCATGCCCATCCTGCCGTGGCTCTCCGACAGTGATGAGGCCCTCGATTCCCTCTTCGGGGCCCTCGCGGCGGCCGGCGCCACAGGGGTCACGGCCGGTGCGCTGTACCTGAAGCCGGGCACCCGTGAATGGTTCATGCAGTGGATCGCCCGGGAACATCCGCAACTGGCGGGCAAGTACCGCCGCCTGTACGGCAGCGGGTCATACGCATCCAAGGAATACCGCGCGTGGCTGGCAGGACGGGTCCGGTATTTCAAGGACCTGCACGGCTTCTCCGGCTCGCAGGGCTTCAGCCACCGGGACGTTGACGGGGGCAGCGACCATGACAACGCCCGGGAGGAAGAAGCCCAGTACCCGGCCGGGAGCATCCCGGCCACCGCGGGGCACGCAAGCCCACGCCACGCCGGCGCTGCCCGTTCCGGCACGGCCCAGCCCACACTGTTTTGAAGTCCGCTCCACCTCAAGCACACGGAGCCATGGGTCCCCTGCGCAGCAGGGCTGCCGGAGCGGAAAGCGCCCTGAGCCGCCGGGCGCAGGATGCCTAGAGCGCCTTGACCGCGCCGAGCACCCTCGCCAGCGAATCCTTGGCGTCGCCGAACAGGAGGGTGGTCTTGGGATCGTGCAGGAGCTCATTCTCGATGCCGGCAAACCCCGGGCGCATGGACCGCTTCAGGAACACGACCTGCTGGGCCTGCACCACTTCCAGGATCGGCATCCCGTAAATCGGCGAACCCGGCGAGGACTTGGCCGCCGGGTTGACGACGTCGTTGGCCCCGACTACCAGAACGATGTCCGTGGTCGCGAATTCGGGGTTGACTTCCGCGAGCTCCCGCAGTGACTCGTACGGCACGTTGGCCTCGGCCAGCAGCACGTTCATGTGGCCCGGCATGCGTCCCGCCACGGGGTGGATGGCGAACACGACGTCCACGCCGCGCGCGACCAGGGCCGTGGCAAGCTCCGCCACAGTGTGCTGGCCCTGGGCCACGGCGAGCCCATAACCGGGAACGATCACCACCCGCTGGGCGTAGCCGAGCTGGACGGCAATGTCCTCCGGGGACGAGGAACGCACTGGCCGGTCGCTCAGGGCGGTGGAACCCGCCGTCGAGCCGCCCTTGAACGCCCCGAACATGATTCCGCCGACTCCGCGCCCCATGGCCGAGGCCATGACCTTGGTCAGGATGGTGCCGCTCGCGCCCACGAGCGTCCCGGCGACCAGCAGCAGGACATTGCCCAGGACCACGCCCGACGCTGCCACCGCCAGCCCCGTGAACGCATTCAGCAGGGAGATCACGATCGGCACGTCCGCCCCGCCCACGGGCAGCACCAGGAGCAGCCCGGCCGCGAGGCCCAGGCCCAGCAATGCGAGCGACCAGCCCAGCGACCCGGTCACGACCACCAGAGCTCCTGAGAAGACCGCCCCCAGCAGGACGGCCCCCATCACCCAGGGCATCCCGGGGAACAGCAGCGGACGGGTGCTGATGAGCTCCTGCAGCTTGCCCACGGTCACCGCGGAGCCGGCAAAGGACACCGCCCCCACCAGCATGGTGAAGACCACGGCCAGGCGGACCCAGGGATCTTCCTGGTGGCCAAGTTCCAGCACGGCGACGAGCGCCGCGGCCCCGCCCCCGACGCCGTTGAAGAGCGCCACGAGTTGGGGCATCTGGGTCATCTGCACCCGCCGTGCCACGGGGAAGGCAATCGCGGACCCCACGGCGATGGCCGCGAGGATGAGCGGAACATTCTCCAGCCGCGCGGAGAGGAAGACGGTGACGACGGCGAGGAGCGCCCCGGCCGCGCCGATGGCGTTGCCGCGGCGGGCCGTTCGTGGCGAGCTGAGTCCCTTAAGCGCCAGGATGAAGCAGACGGCGGCCACAAGGTAGAGCAGGGCTGTCCATTCGGGGCTCAGGAGGCTCATTTGGACTCCCCCGCCGCGTCGGCGGAGCTCCCCTCGCCGGGGTGTCCTTCGCCCGCGGCTCCGCCAGCCTTGGCGGCGCCGCTTGAGGCGGGGATGCGTGTCCGCTTGTGGGCGCTGAACATCTCCAGCATCCGGTCCGTGACCACAAAGCCGCCCACCAGGTTGACGGTGGCCAGGACGACGGCCAGGAGCGCGATGCCGAGGACCCACGGGTCACTTGCCTGTCCGGCCACGATGATGGCGCCGACCAGGATGATGCCGTGGATGGCGTTGGCGCCGGACATGAGCGGCGTGTGCAGTTTGCTGGTGACCTTGGAGACGACTTCGAAGCCAACGAACACCGCGAGCACCACCACGGTCAGCAACACGACGGCGCCCATCACGCCTCCCTTTCCAATGCTTCCGCGGTGGGGGCGTGCCGCACCGTGCCGCCGTGGGTCAGGCACGTTCCGGCGACCACGTCGTCGTCGAAGTCCGGGGCCACCGAGCCGCAGTCGGTCATGAGCGCGAGGAAGTTGCTGACGTTCCGGGCGAAAAGCCGGGACGCGTCCGAGGGCATGGCGGATGCCGCGTCCTGCAAACCCACGAGCGTGACCGATCCGCCGTCGACCGGCACCTGCACATCCTGGCCGGCGATCACGCCTTCGACGTTGCCTCCGGACTCCGCGGCGAGGTCGACGACGACAGACCCTGCCCGCATGCCGGCCACCATGGCGGTGGTCACCAGCAAGGGAGCGGCCCGGCCGGGGATGGCGGCCGTCGTGATCAGGACGTCCGCCGCCGCGACATGCGGGGCCAGGAGGCTGCGCTGGCGTTGCGCCCGGTCCTCGCCGAGGGCACGGGCGTAGCCTCCGGCTCCGTCTGCCGCCGCATCGATGTCCAGGTTGATGAAGGTGCCACCCATCGAGGCGACTTCCTCGGCGGAGGCGGCCCGGATGTCGTTGGCCGAGACCCGGGCGCCGAGCCGCTTCGCCGTGCCTATTGCCTGCAGCCCGGCGACGCCGGCACCAAGGACCAGCACCCTCGCCGGCGGGATGGTACCGGCGGCGGTCATGTAGAGCGGGAAGAACCGCGGGTAGCGGACGGCGGCTTCCAGCACGGCGCGGTAGCCCGTGACCAGGGACTGGGAGCTGAGCGCATCCATGGACTGCGCCCGGGAGATCCGCGGAAGCAGCTCCAGGGCGAACGACGTGATCCCGGCCGCGGCGAGTGCCCGGACGGTTGGCAGTTCCGAGGACGGCGAAGCCAGCCCGATGGTGACGGTGCCGGGCCGCAGCCGGGCCGCGGCCTCCGGAGTGAGCGGGCGGACATGCAACAGGACGTCCAGGGCCTCGAACGGGAGCTCGGAGATCACCGTCGCGCCGGCCTCCTTGAAGGCGGCGTCGGCGAAGCCTGCTTCGGTGCCGGCACCGCTCTCGACCAGGAGATGGAGCCCGAGCGCTGTCAGCTGCCGGGCCGTCTCCGGTGTGGCCGCGACGCGACGTTCTCCGGCTCGCTGCTCTCGTCCGACACCGACCTGCACGGGCCACTCCTCTCGGTTGGGATCAGAGTAGGCACATGCCTGACGGTTTGGCGAGAGGCGGGCTCCCGAAGCGCGGCGGCGAGTCCGGTCAGCGGCCCAGCCCCGCTTCCACTCCGCGAGTCCCGGTGGCCTGCACAGCCGCCAGGAGGGCCTCGACGATGGGGAGGTCCGCCGGGATCCACGACAGGTCCAGGACCCCTGCCGGGTTGCGGAGGTCGAGCCAGCGCAATTCGTCATGGTCCTCCAACGGCCGGGGTTCTCCCTGCGCGAGCTCCGCGAACCAGACCCTCATCGCCGCCTTCGCGTTGAGCGGCCAGCCCGCGGCGGTTTCCGCGGGCAGT
>NZ_KI914938.1:55040-58160 GCF_000520575.1 Arthrobacter sp. I3 | reverse complement strand
CCCCGGCCCCCGGCGCCCGGGTCCGGCGCCCGGGGCCGGGGGCCGGGGCCGGCTCAGGTAGGGGACAATGGTGGAGGCGGCCGCCACGACACCTTCCGGAATATTCGGCGCCCCCTCCCGGTTCTTAAAAGCATATTTATCTGTCCGATCCATCCGGTCTCTCCCGGAAAAACTCTCCGAAAAGACGAATGACAACCACCACACACGCCCCGGCGCCGACCAAGACCGGCACCCGTCACGTTGCCCTGGCAATCATTGCCCTCGCGATGGGCGGCTTTGGCATCGGCACCACGGAATTCACCATGATGGGCCTGCTCAAGGAGATCGAACAGGGCCTGAACATCAGCACGCCCGAGGCAGGTCACCTGATTTCGGCCTACGCCCTCGGCGTCGTGATTGGCGCGCCGGTGCTGGCCGCGGTGGGAGCCAAACTCCCGCGGAAGTATCTGGCCCTCGGGCTCATGCTCTTCTTCAGCGTCGCCAACCTCAGTTCCTTCCTCGCCCCGGACTACGGCTCCATGCTGGTGTCCCGGTTCGCCGCGGGACTCCCCCACGGCGCCTTCTTCGGGGTCGCGGCCGTGATTGCCGCCTCCCTGGTGGCGCCGACCAAGCGGGGTTGGGCCATTTCGATGGTCATGGCCGGACTGACGGTATCCAACGTCATTGGCGTCCCCTTCGCCACCTGGCTGGGCCAGAGCTACGGGTGGCGGCTGCTGTTCCTGCTGGTGGGCCTGATCGGCATTATTACGCTCTTCATGCTGTGGAAGTTTGTCCCGTTCCAGAAACCGCACGCCGATGCCAGTTTCCGCAGGGAGCTCGGCGCGCTCAAGCGGCTGCAGGTGTGGCTTGCCATCCTGGTCGGCATCGTCGGCTTCGGCGGGTTCTTCGCGACCTACACCTACATTTCGCACACCATGACCTCCGTCGCCGGCCTCCCGGCGGTCTGGCTGCCGCTGGTCGTGGCCCTGTACGGCGTGGGCATGGTGGTAGGCAACATCGTTGGCGGCCGGATCGCCGACAAGTCCGTCATGGGCACGATTTACTGGGTGTTGCCCGGCACGGCGGTGGCACTCGTGGTTTATGCCGTGGGCGTCCACTGGGCCTGGTCCGCGCTGGTCATGGTGTTCGTCGTGGGCGCCGCCGGGTCCATGCTCGTTCCCGCCCTGCAGACGAGGCTGCTCGATGCGTCCCCGGACGCACCGTCGCTGGCCTCCTCGCTGAACCATGCTGCGCTCAACGTCGCCAACGCCCTCGGTGCCTTCCTGGGCGGCCTGGTGATCGCCTGGGGCTGGGGCTACGTCGCCCCCGCGCTCGTGGGCGCCGTCCTGGCCGTGCTGGGTCTCGGGGTCGCCGCCTTCAGCGGCGCCGTAGAACGCCGGCGGCCGCTGGCCTCCTAGCCACCCGCAGCCGCACCAGAACAGCCGCGACCGAGGTACCCCGGCAGAACAGCCACGGCAACGGCAGATGAAGAGGCCGAGACCGAGATACCAGTGCGCAGATGCTCCAAAAAGAACAGCAGTCCGGTCCAGTGAAGCACTGGACCGGACTGCTGTTTTGTTGAGGGGCCGCCGTTCCATCTAGCGGCTGCCGTTATCCCTAGTGGCTTCCGTTCTCCCTAGGGGCCGGGCGGCTCAGGGGGCGCTGACGCGCTGCACGTCCGGTTCCAGGTAGATGACCCGGGCAATCGGGACGGCTTCGCGGACCCGGACCTCCGCGTCATCAATCGCCTTCGCTATGTCCTGGCCCGAGTCCGAGCGGCCGATGCTGATCTTGGCCGCCACCAGCAGCTCCTCAGGGCCAAGGTGCATGGTCTTGAGGTGAATGATGCTGGTGCCGCCGGCCTCGATCGCGCTGCGGATCTTGGCGACGTCATCTCGGGTGGCCGACTCGCCCAGCAGCAGCGACTTGGTTTCCATGGCCAGGACCACGGCGATCGACACGAGCAGCAGACCGATCATCGCGGTGCCGAGGGCGTCCCAGATGCCGTTCCCGGTCAGGAGCGTCAGGCCCACGCCGAAGAGCGCGAACACCAGGCCCACAAGGGCACCGAAATCCTCGAGCAGGATGACCGGGAGTTCCGGCTGCTTGGCGTTGCGGATGAATTTAACCCAGCTTTGCTTCCCGCGGAGCGGGTTGGATTCGATGATCGCTGTCCGGAACGAGAAGGACTCGGCAATGATCGCGCCGATCAGGACGGCCAGCGGCACCCACCAGAAGTCCCCTTCGATGGCATGCGGGTGCTGGATTTTTCCCCAGGCCTCGTACAGTGCGAACAGGCCGCCGACGCTGAAAAGCACAATCGAAACGATGAAGGCGTAAATGTAACGCTCGCGGCCGTAGCCGAAGGGGTGCTCGGGGCTGGCTTCCCGCTTTGCGCGTTTGCCGCCGAGCAGGAGCAGCAGCTGGTTGCCGGAGTCTGCGAGGGAGTGAATCGCCTCGGCCAGCATGGACGAGGACAGCGTCAGAAAGTAGGCGACGAACTTCAAAACGGCGATGGTCAGGTTTGCGGCCAGCGCCGCGAGAATCGCCTTGGTACCGCCATTTGCAGCCACGTGAGCTTCTCCTTATGGGGTTCTTCCGGGGTGTATGCGAACACCGGAAGAACCCAGCGCCCACAAGGAATACCGTACCGGTTTCCGGGCCGGCGCCGAACCGCGGCGGGACCAACGCTGCCACGTAACGATTGGGTAGTCCCCTGCTGACAAGCAATCCGCCCTATGTTAGCTTGAAGCCATATTCGGTATTCACAATTTGGATGCCGAAAAATATGTAGGAGGAGACATGGGCTTTCTTGGCTGGATCATTCTCGGACTCATAGTGGGTGCAATCGTCAAGGCACTCTTGCCCGGCAGGGTCGGTGGCGGCTGGGTTACCAGCCTCGTGCTCGGCGTCGTCGGCGCAATTGTTGGCGGCTGGATCGGGGACCTGCTGTTCGGCGGCGGCAAGATGGAATTCTGGAATCTCGGTTCCTGGCTCCTGGCCATCGTCGGTGGCCTCGCGGCCGCGCTCATCTACGGCGCCATCACAGGGCGCAACAAGACCACCACCTAATTCTTCAAGGCACTGGCCGCACACTTTGTGTGGGGGCGGCAGTGACAGTACGACGGCGGGGCTCACCAT
>NZ_KI914938.1:51013-54940 GCF_000520575.1 Arthrobacter sp. I3 | reverse complement strand
ACCATTCGGTGGGCCCCGCCGTTCGTTTGGCCTGCTTTTTTTGGACAGGAATTCCTGCCGGACCCGCTGGTTTCCTGCCGGGCGGCTAGGGGGTTTGCTGGGAGCGGGCGCTGGCGTACAGGCAGACGGTGGCTGCGGTGCCGAGGTTCAGGCTTTCCGCTTCCCCGTACACCGGCACGGCCACGCGGTGGTCGGCCAGCGCGATCTCGTCCTCGGACAGGCCTTGGGCCTCGTTGCCGAAGAGCCAGGCGGTCGGCTGTTCCAACGCATACACCGATTCGGCGGCGGAGGCCCCCAGGCGGCGGGCGGCGTTCTCGTCCTGGAGACGGTCCAGGTCCAGTTGTCCCTTGCCGTCCGCGGCCAGCACGCCGACGCCACGCTCCCGGCAGCGGGCCACGACTTCCTCGACCTCCGCGCCGAGGACGACGGGCAGATGGAACAGGGAACCCGCCGTCGACCGCACGGCCTTGGGGTTGTAGATATCCACGCTCGAGCCGGTCAGGATGACGGCGTCGGCGCCGGCGGCGTCGGCCGCCCGCAGCACGGTGCCGGCGTTGCCGGGGTCGCGGACCTGGCACAGGACGGCAATCAGCCGCGGGCCGGCGTCGAGCACGTGCTCAAGGCTGACGTCCAGGAAGCCGCAGACGGCGACGATGCCCTGTGGGGTGACGGTATCCGCCATCGCAGCGATCACTTCGTCGGTTGCGAGGTGCGCGTGGGTTCCCTCGGCCAGCTGCTCCAGCTCCGGGTGGCGGTCCAGGCAGGCCTCGGTGGCGTACACCTCATAGACGATGCCGGGCTCCCCCGCGGCGATCCTCTTCCGGTGCAGGACCAAGGCCTCTCGGACCGCCTGCGGGCCTTCGGCCAGGAACTCGCGACGCTTTAAACGGGCCGGGCGCCCGGCAAGCTGTGCCACCTTCCTCATCCGATCAGCTCGGGGGTTGGAGAGTGGAAAGTCTTGCGGGCGCCCGGTTTCGTTCATATAAGAACCTTAGTGGCTATTCCAGCCGGCTCTTGAACGAGGCAGTCTTTCAACTGCGGGAGGAACTACTTTGCAGCCTCGTCGGCGGCCTTCTTGGCAGCAGGCTTCTTCGCGGGAGCCTTCTTGGCAGCCTTGGGAGCCGGAGCAGCCTCAGCCTGGACGGCCGGAGCGGACGTGTCGGCAGGCAGCGAGTCCTTGGCGACCTTGACCAGCGCGGCGAAGGCGTTGGCGTCGGAAACGGCCAGCTCGGCCAGCATACGGCGGTCAACCTCAACCTCAGCGGCCTTCAGGCCCTGGATCAGGCGGTTGTAGGTCAGGCCGTTGGCGCGGGATGCAGCGTTGATGCGCTGGATCCAAAGACGGCGGAAGTCGCCCTTCTTCTTCTTGCGGTCACCATAGCTGTACACAAACGAGTGCAGCAGCTGCTCTTTTGCCTTGCGGTACAGGCGTGAACGCTGTCCGCGGTAACCCTTTGCGCGTTCGAGGATAACCCGGCGCTTCTTGTGGGCGTTAACCGCCCTCTTCACACGTGCCACGTGCGTACTCCTTAGAAAATTTCTGATCCCAAGCGTCTACTGCCGGAACGGTCCGGCTGGCCTGAGAAGCCTTTTTGGTAGTTGACTGCTGCCTGGTGGCGAACAGTCCGAGAACTTGGAACTTAGATGCCGAGCATCTTCCGGATGACCTTGGCGTCGCCCTTGAAGACGATCTTGTCGCCGGCAAGGCGACGGGTCAGCCGGGAGGACTTGTGCTCGAGGTAGTGGCGGCGGTTGGCCTGCTGGCGGCGCAGCTTGCCGGTACCGGTCAGCTTGAAGCGCTTCTTAGCACCGCTGTGGGTCTTCATCTTCGGCATGGGAACCGATCTCCTTACGTATCCGCAGAAAAGTCTGCAGCTCTTTCGTGCAGCCACCCCTGCGGGCGGCGTGCTGGTTGCCTGCTGCCGGACATTGCTGTCCGGCAGCCGTGAACTAGTTGGTCTTCTTGGTGCCAGGCTTGGCGGCTGCCCGGGGGGCGGCCGGCCGTGCGGCGGGCTTCGGCGCTGCGGGCCTGGGTACCGGCTTCGGAGCAGCAACCGGCTTCGGTGCTGCTGCCGGAGCGGCTGCCTTTTCCTCGGGAGCCTTCGCTGCCGCCGGGGCCGGAGCGGCCTTCGGAGCCGCGGGAGCCTTGGCTGCTGCAGGCTTCTCGGCGGCCTTCGGAGCCGCGGGAGCCTTCGCTGCTGCCGGCTTCTCGGCTGCCTTCGGAGCCGCCGGAGCCTTCGCTGCTGCCGGCTCCTCGGCTGCCTTCGGAGCGGTTTCCGCCGCCGCGTCCTGGGTGGGGGCCTCGTCGGCCTTGGTCTCTTCGACCGGAGCCGCTTCAACCTTGGCTTCTTCAACCTTGGTCTCTTCGACCTTGGTCTCGTCAACCTTGGCTTCTTCGACCTTGGCTTCTTCGACGGGGGCCTCCGCTGCGGGTACCTCCGGCGATACGACGTAGCCTTCCGGCAGGAGGTCCGACAGCGTCTGGGTCAGCGGGGCGTTGCCACCGGAGACATCGACGCGTCCCGAAGCCTTGGCTTCGTTCTCAGCCTTGGCTTCTGCGCGCTGCGTTGCGCGGCGGGCCTCCGCCTTGGCTTCGGCCTTGTTCTTCAGCGGGCCAACCACCATGACCATGTTGCGGCCATCGATGCGCGGGCTGGACTCCACCACACCAACTTCGGCGACGTCGTCGGCGAAGCGCTGGAGCAGGCGGATGCCCATCTCGGGGCGCTGCTGCTCGCGGCCGCGGAACTGGATCATGGCCTTGACCTTGTCACCGGCACCGAGGAAGCGGAGCGCGTGGCCGCGCTTCGTTTCGTAGTCGTGGGTGTCGATCTTCAGGCGGAAACGGATTTCCTTCAGGACCGTGTTGGTCTGGTTCTTCCGGGCCTCGCGTGCCTTGACAGCGGCTTCGTACTTGTACTTGCCGAAGTCCATCAGCTTGCACACCGGAGGCTTCGCCTGCGGTGCAACTTCAACGAGATCAAGATCGGACTCGGCAGCCAAACGCAGGGCATCCTCAATACGGACAATTCCTACTTGTTCGCCTGCAGGGCCGACCAGCCGCACCTCGGGGACGCGGATACGCTCATTGATTCTTGGCTCGCTAATGTTAAAGCTCCTGTGTTCGTGAGGGGTATTCCACCGGCAAAAAGAGAAGGCCCCCAATTGCCGGAGCAATCGAAGGCCTCGAGATCGGAACTGCCGCCCTCAATGGGGCAACATGCACTTCCTGCGGACCGGAGTCCGAGGTAGTGCCCGACCAGGTACCCGGCAACCTTGACTCCTGGACAGGAGGGGCTTCCCGAAGGAAGTTTCGCGGCTGACGCGGGTGGGAGAGAACTCCGCTTGCAAACTAAAGCCAACTCTACAGAAAGACACCCGTTCAACGCACGTATGCGTCGCCGGGCGCCAACTTCAGTGACAAGCACTGCCAGTCAGAACACTGCATTCTATAAAAGCTTGAGAATAACGACATTTAGTCGGTCTGTGACAAGCTTACCAGCATGAGCACTTCAGATAGTAATTCCCACGTCTTCGAGCCCGCGGCCGCCCAGTCGGACGTCTCGCAGCAGATCCGCGACATCTCGGAAGTCCCCTCGATCGAGGTCATCACCACGGCCGCCGTGCACCTGATGAGCGCCGCCGCGGTAAAGCTCGGCCTCGCCGCCGAGGAAAATGCCCAGGAACTCAAGGACCTGGACGAGGCCCGCAAGCTGATCACCGCCCTCGCCGGTCTGGTGACCGCGGCGGCGCCCGAAATCGGCTCACAGCACGCTGGACCGTTGCGCGACGGACTCCGCTCGCTCCAGCTGGCCTTCCGCGAAGAATCGATCATCCCGGACGCTCCGGGCAAGGGCCCGGGCGAGAAGTACACCGGCCCCGTCAACTAAGCACTCGTCAGCCAGGACAACGCCGGCGTGCGGACCA
>NZ_KI914938.1:42982-50913 GCF_000520575.1 Arthrobacter sp. I3 | reverse complement strand
CAGGTCCGCCCGCCGGCGTCGCTATTTTTCCGTTCGCACGATTTTCCGTCCGCACGATCTTGCGTCCGCACGGCCCGGGCGCGTGCCCGGGTTGGCGCAGTGGGGCCGACCCGCGTTCAGACGCGGGCCAGGCGGCTGCGCCGGACCTGTTGCAGGGCCAGTCCCACCAGGCAGAGGGCCACGCCCGCCAACCCCACTGAGACGAAGCCGGCCGACGGGCCGATGAGGTCAATGAACAGCCCGGCAAGCGGCGCGCCCAGGGCCACTCCGCCGGTGAGCGATGACCCGTACCAGCCCATCGCCTCGCCGCGCCGGCTTTCATCCACCAGTTCGGCCACCTTTTCCGAGGCCGCGGACAACACCGGCGCGCACAGCAGACCCGGCAGCAACGCGAGCAGGCTGAGCGTCCAGACGTCGGTCGCGAAGGCCATCGGGACCGTCAGCGCTGACATCCCCAGCAACAGGAGGATCGGGGAAACGGCCCGGTGCATGGCACCGTAGAGGACGCCGCCCACCACCGAGGCCGCGCACCAGAAGAGGAACACGATGCCGATTTCGGCCTGGTGGCCGCCGGTCTGGAGCGCCGCGACGATGCCGACGTCGGTGCCGCTGAGGACCATGCCGGCACCGGCGCCGACGGCAAACACGGCGGCTACGGCGGCGGTGAACCAGCTGAAGTTGTGGATGACCCGGTGGCGCAGGCCGGATCCCCGCCGGCGGCGCTCCTCGGCGGCGGCCGCCAGGGGTGCCAGTTCGGCTGCGGCCTCCTGCAGATGGGCCGGCGCGGCGGCGACCACTGCGGCTTCCGCGCACTCCAGCTCCTGCGCCTCAAGCCCGGCGTCCGGGGAAGCACTCCGGGTGGGCGGGTTGAACCACATCAGGAAGAGCCCGGAGACGGATGTGGCCACTCCCACGACTGTCAGGCCCAGGACGGACTGGCCGCTGGTGGCGACGACGGCCCCGACGGCCGGGCCGATCATGAAGACCAGCTCGGTGGCGATGGCGTCGAGCGCAAAGGCAGTCCGGCGCTGTTCCCCGGGGGCCAGCACGCCCAGCGACTGCCGCACCACGCTGAAGATAGGCAGGGTCAGCAGGCCCCCGATGAAGACCAGGGGCAACAGGGCTTCGTAGGACACGTGCGGCACGATCGACCAGATCACGGCCTCGGAGACCACAGACGGAATCAGCGCCTTTCGCAGCCCCACGGTGTCGACCCGGCGTCCGCGCCAGGGCGCGCCGACGGCGATACCGATCGTCATCACGGCGGCGGCCGCTCCGGCGGCGGCGTAGCCCTGGCCGAGGGTCAGGACGATGTGCAGGGTCAGCAGGACGCCGGCCGCCGAGTGCGGTATGCGGGCGATCATGCCGACCAACAGGAGGCGTCTGATGGGCCGGATGGCCAGCAGCTGACGGTAAAGCGCGAAATTCACGGACTATATCCTTCTGGTACTGCCCACGGCAGCACCGGGAGGTCCCCCCGTTGGGCCGTCAGCTATGGTGCTGCGCGCTGCAGCTTGACCTCGATCGAATCAACCCGCTCGGCAAAGATTTCATTCCGGGCCCAGGCGTTATTGAGGCCGGCGACGATCGACTGCACGCCGGCGGCGTCGAGACCGTCTTCAAGGTAGAGGACCACACGGAGTTCCGGGCCGGCTCCCCCACCGGGGAGCCGCCTGCCATCGGCCGTAGCCGAGGCAACTCCACCCCCCGGATGAATTTCAACACGGCGGACCGCCGGAAAGCCAACCGCGCCTTCCCCGAGTGCCCCGGCGAGATCGGGATCGGCGTATGACGGCGTCCATGGCTGCTGTTGGGCGAGGGCCCAGACTGCCGGCCGGCGGACCACGAACGTCACTTCCGAGCCGGGATCGAGCACGAGCAGCTCCGCGCCTTCCGCGACCGCTGACAAGGCGGCCCGGGCCGCGTACACGGCGACCGGCCTGGCCTCCGGGTGCCACGCCGAAAGTGACGCCGCCGAGGTGAACACCGGCATGGCCGTCCGCCCGTCCGGCGCCTTGAGCGTCACCAGGGCCATGTCGGCTTGCTTGTCCGAGTGCAGCGGATCCCCGTTGGGGCCGGCCGCGGCCTCGCCCTCTTCGGCGAGCTGGGCGAGGATTGGCACGAACACCCGGGCGGTGGCCAGCGCCGCCACCACGGCCGCTTCGTCGCCAGTGCCCGCTGCGAGGTCGGACAAAGCCGCCAGATAGCCGGCGTCGGCGGTGCCCTCGTCGTTGTCGAAATTGTGGATCTTGGCGTCATCGCCGGACAGGCTGCGCCCTGCCCAGGGTTGGCCGGCGGAGTCGGTGGCCCCGCCGGCGCCGGCAAGGGCCGCCGCGATGTGCCCGGGCAGATGCCGGACGGGACCCGCCCCGGTCCCTGCCTGCACTGTCTCGTGGGGGTTATTGGGGTCGTGGGCGTCGTGGGTGTGCGTCATGGGCGCCTTCGCCGCTAGCGGCGGCCGGCGACGTCGAGGGCCTCGGGCAGGGTGAAGTTGCCGTTGTAGAGGGCCTTGCCGACGATGGCGCCTTCGACGCCGAGCGGCACCAGGGAGCGCAGGACCTTGAGATCCTCGAGGCTGGAAATGCCGCCGGAGGCGACCACCGGCTTGCCCGTTTTCTCGACCATCTGGCGCAGGAGTTCGACGTTGGGGCCCTGGAGCGTGCCGTCCTTGGTCACATCGGTCACGACGTACCGGGCGCAGCCGGCGTCCTCGAGGCGGCCGAGCACGTCCCAGAGGTCCCCGCCTTCCTTGGTCCAGCCCCGGCCGGCGAGGGTGGTGCCGCGGACATCCAGGCCGACGGCAATCTTGTCGCCGAAGCGATCGATCACCCGGGCCGTCCATTCCGGGTTCTCCAGTGCCGCCGTGCCCAGGTTGACGCGGGCGACGCCGAGGTCGAGGGCCTTCTCAAGGGATTCGTCGTCGCGCAGGCCGCCGGAGAGCTCCACCTTGATATCGAGCCGGCCGACGACCTCGCGCAGGAGATCGGCGTTGGAACCGCGACCAAACGCGGCGTCCAGGTCGACCAGATGCACCCACTCAGCCCCCTGCTGCTGCCAGTTGAGGGCGGCCTCCAGCGGGGTGCCGTAGCTCGTCTCGCTGCCTGCTTCGCCCTGTACGAGCCGGACGGCCTGTCCGTTGACGACGTCGACGGCGGGCAGGAGCTCGAGTACGGGCAGCGGGGTTTCGGTGGTCATCGTGGAGTCCTCAGCTTGGGGATGGTGGTGGGGAGGGGGCGGTCAGGACGCCGGCAGGGTCAGGAGGTAGGCGGCCAGCAGCGACATGCCGGCGAGGATGTAGAAAACGATCTGCACCCAGAGCGGACTTTTCTGCTGGCGGAAGGAGATCCCGCCGCCAACCAGCAGGCCGGCCACGCCCATAAGCACCAGGGACCACATCTAGGCGGTCCCTTCCGGGGCTGCGGTCCGGTCCGGGGCTGCGGGGCGCAGGCCCTCGACCCAGTTGCGCAGCAGCCGGGCGCCGGCGTCGCCGGACTTCTCCGGGTGGAACTGGGTGGCACACAGCGGGCCGTTCTCCACGGCCGCGATGAACGGGGCACCGTGGTCGGACCAGGTCACCAGCGGCGCAGCCATCCGCGGCTGGATGACGTCGAAGTCCCACTTCTGGACACCGTAGGAGTGCACGAAGTAGAAACGCTCGTCCTCAACCCCGGCGAAGAGCCTGGACCCTTCGGGGACGGCGACGGTGTTCCAGCCCATGTGGGGCACGACGTCGGCAGGCAACAGTTCCACCTTGCCGGGCCACTCCCCCATGCCCTCGGCTTCGGTGCCGTGTTCGACGCCGGCCTCGAACAGCACTTGGAGCCCGACGCAGATGGCCAGCACGGGACGGCCTCCGGCGACACGGCGGCCGATCATCCGGATGGCGTCAACGGCCTTGAGTTCGCGCATGACGGTTTCGAAGGCGCCCACACCGGGGACGACGAGGCCGTCGGCATTGAGGACATCCTCAGCCTTGGAGCTGAGGATGACTTCGGCGCCGGCCCGCTCCAGCGCGCGGACGGCGGACCGGACATTCCCGGAGCCGTAGTCCAGCACCGTAACGGTGGGCTTTCCCTGCGGAGAGACCGGCTTGGTCGCGGCGGCGAGGTCGATGATGGCCCCGTCGCGTAGCAGCGGGCCGGTCACAAAGCACCCTTTGTCGACGGGATGCCCTCGACGCGGGGATCCGGCTCGACGGCGGCGCGCAGGGCACGGGCAAAGGCCTTGAACTGGGCCTCGACGATGTGGTGGGGGTCGCGCCCGGCGGTGACGTTCATGTGCAGGCAGATCCCGGCGTGAAGGGTGATCGCCTCAAAAACGTGGCGGGTCAGGGAGCCCGTAAAGTGGCCGCCGATCAGGTGGTATTCCTGGCCTGCCGGCTCGCCGGCGTGGACCAGGTAGGGACGGCCGGAGACGTCCACGACAGCTTGCGCGAGGGCCTCGTCGAGGGGAACGGTCGCCTCGCCAAAACGGCGGATCCCGGCTTTGTTGCCCAGCGCGGTCCGCAGAACCTCGCCGAAAGTGATGGCCACGTCCTCGACAGTGTGGTGGACATCGATGTGGGTGTCGCCGGTGGCCTTGACGGTCATGTCGATCAGGGAGTGCTTGCTGAGGGCTGTCAGCATGTGGTCGTAGAACGGGACCGACGTGCTGATGTCTGAAACGCCGGTGCCGTCCAGGTTGATCTCGACCAGGACCGAGGACTCGCTGGTGGTCCGTTCCATGCGTGCGGTCCGGCCCTCGGCGGTGGTGGATCCGGTGGTGCTCATGTAGATGTGTCCTTTGGAAGAAGGCAGGGTGCTGGGCAATCTGGCGGGGACGATCAGGCTCCCCACCAAGTCTAGGCCTGCGGCTTTGCGGAGCCGGCCAGGATAAGTTCAAGTGCCTCCAGGAAGGCTGTGGTTTCTGTCTCAGTCCCCGCGGTGACGCGCAGGTGCCCCGGAATACCGACGTCCCGGATGAGGACACCGGCGTCCAGCATCCGCTGCCAAACCTCATGGGGGTTCTCGAGGCCGCCAAAGAACACGTAGTTGGAATCGGACGCGGCCGGGGTCAAGCCCAACCGCGTCAGTTCCGACACGATCCGGTCGCGCTGCCGCTTGATGTCCTCAACGTCCGCCATGAGCGCCTCCCGGTGGTGCAAGGCAGCCAGGGCCGCAGCCTGGGTAATGGCGGAAAGGTGGTACGGGAGACGGACCAGGCGCAGGGCATCAGCGACCTCCGGTGCCGCGGCCATGTAGCCGAGCCGCGCACCCGCGAGGGCGAAGGCCTTGCTCATGGTGCGCGAGACGATGAGCCGCTCCCGGCCAGGGAGCAGGGTGAGGGCACTGGGCGTGCCGTCGTGGGCGAACTCGTGGTACGCCTCGTCGACGATCACGATGGTCTGGCTGGCCTCGCCGGCGTCATAAACGGCCTCGACCACATCAAGGCCAAGCCCCGTGCCGGTCGGGTTGTTCGGGGAACAGAGGAAGACAATGTTGGGCTGAAGCTCGCGGACTTGCTGTGCCGCCGAGTCCGCGCTGAGCCCATAGTCTGACGCGCGGGCCCCGACGACGTATTCCGTATCCGTGCCAGAGGCCAGCAGCGGGTACATCGAATACGTGGGAGGGAACCCGAGGGCCGTCCGGCCGGGGCCGCCGAAGGCCTGGAGGATCTGCTGAAGGACTTCGTTGGAACCATTCGCGGCCCAGATGTTCTCCGCGTCCAGCCCATGGCCAAGGTATTCGGCGAGGGCTTCGCGCAATTCGGTGAATTCGCGGTCCGGATAGCGGTTCAGCCCGGCAGCGGCGGCACTCACGGCCTCGGTGATCGCTGCGCGGACATCGGCCGGGACCCCATGGGTGTTCTCGTTGACGTTGAGCAGGATGGGGACGTCCAGCTGCGGCGCGCCATACGGACGCAGGCCACGCAGATTAGTTCGGAGGGGCAGTCGGTTGAGGCGCTCAAGCTGGTCAGTCACGTGACCAGTTTAAGTGGTAGCGGGACGGGCGCTGAAACTGTGACGCCCGCGACGCCACCCGGGGGTGGTTACTTGGACGGGACGAACAGTTGCTGGCCCGGCATCACACGCGCGGCGTCCAGATTGTTCAGCTCCACGATGTCGGCCACGACGTCGCGGGGATCGCGCTCCGGAGCCACCGACCCGGCAATGGCCCAGAGGGACTCCCCCGGTTGGACTGTGACGGATACGGTCGGCGTCACCGAGAGCTGGTCTGCGGAATCTGCCGCTTTCGCGGGAGCGTTGAGGAATCCGCTGAACGACAGGATGAACGCCGCCAGCAGGATCAGCGGGACACCGAAGAAGACGAAGCGTCCGCGCCGGGTGAGCCGCAGCGGCGGCTGTTTGGTCCGGCCGCCGGAAACCGCGGCGGCGGCCCCTTGCGGCGCCTGCGACGTAGCGGCGCCGCGGCGCCTGGCGTTGAGCGGGTACACGTTGCCGTGAAGGGAACCACCCTGGCCCATGCCGCCTTGGTCGCGACTGCCGTGTCCGAGGCTGCCGTGTCCGATGTTGCGGCGAGCCGCTGCGCCACGTGGACCAACACCGCGGTGGCGGGTCGTGACGCCCTGAATGTTAGTGCCGTCAAACGCGCTTGAAACTGACATGAACTGAGCCCTCCTGGACCATAAGTTGCCGCCCGGCGTACTCACGTACTCGCCGCCAACCGGCCGAACCTTCGAACATAGAACCGAACATCGCTTGCGAACCCAGATCGTCAGAATCGAACACATATTCGAATCTTGCTAGTTCTGTTTTAGCACTTACTAACGAACGATGTCGAGACTCGCTAGAACAAATGTTTGAAAAAGGTCTGCGGCTGGCCTATTTTTGAGGGACAGGACAACCACTTTCGAACTCCCACTTTCGAACTACCCGTGGGAATTCATTCGTAGTTGATCAGCAGGGTCTGACATTTCAGGCCGGAAGTTCCCGGTGACAGCAGCCACGGCAGCCGGGCGGAACGGAAAGGCGTTGGCGAACATGGCAGCACAAGCCACCGGCGGCAGGGCCACCCCACGGAGCCCGCAGCCCGCCCGGGCCCCCAAGAGCCTCACCGTCCGGCAAAAGAAAATTCTGGAGACCATCCAGCGGTCCGTCACGGACAAGGGCTATCCGCCGTCCATGCGCGAAATCGGCGACACCGTCGGTCTCGCCAGCCTCTCGAGCGTGACCCACCAGCTCTCCCAGCTCGAAAAGCTCGGCTACCTGCGGCGTGATCCGAAGCGCCCGCGGGCCATGGAAGTGCTCATGCCGCTGACCCTGGACGAGGGGACCACACCGATTTCCGGTGTAGAGAAGTCAAGCGGCCTGCGGGCCGTCGGCGGCCTGTCAGTGACTGAGCTGGCCAGCGCCACCGACACGGCAATGGTGCCGTTCGTCGGGCGCATCGCCGCCGGCGGGCCGATCCTCGCGGACCAGGTGGTGGAGGACGTCATGCCGCTGCCCCGCCAGCTCGTGGGCCATGGCGAACTCTTCATGCTCAAGGTCGCCGGCGACTCGATGATCGACGCCGCCATCTGCGACGGGGACTGGGTGGTTGTCCGCCGCCAGGGCGATGCCGTAAACGGCGACATCGTTGCCGCCCTGCTGGACGACGAAGCCACGGTCAAGACCTTCCGCCAGCGGGACGGCCACACGTGGCTGTTGCCGCAAAACACCCAGTACGAGCCCATCCTGGGCGACCACGCCGTCATCATGGGCAAGGTCGTCTCGGTACTGCGCTCACTCTAAACTGCGCTCCCTCTAAACTGCGCTCCCCTTAGCCGACCCGGGCCATGCCGCCAGTTCGGAGCGGCCACCCCGCGGCGGATTTCCGGCGCAGGGTGGCGGCCCCGGTTGGGGCTTAGGCTTTCGCGGAGTCTTTCGCCAGGCGCTTCAGGGCTGCCATGGCTATCGATGAATCGGTGGTGGGCCAGAACGGCGGCAGCGCGGC
>NZ_KI914938.1:32387-42882 GCF_000520575.1 Arthrobacter sp. I3 | reverse complement strand
AGCGCGGCGCGCAGGAAGCCGCCGTAACGCTCCGTGGAGAGACGCGAATCCAGCACCGCCACCACGCCCTTATCCGAGGTCGAGCGGATCAGCCGTCCGGCGCCCTGCGCGAGGCGGATGGCGGCGTGCGTGGCCGAGACGGCCATGAAGCCATTGCCGCCGGCCTGGGCCACTGCCCTCGAACGTGCCGTCATCAGCGGGTCGTCCGGCCGCGGGAAGGGAATCCGGTCGATGACCACCAGCCGGCAGGACACGCCAGGGACGTCGACGCCCTGCCAGAGGGACATGGTGCCGAACAAACACGTGTCAGGTTCGTCGGCAAACTGCCGCACGAGCGCCGTCATGGTCGACTCCCCCTGGCACAGGATGCTGAGGCCCAGCCGGGGCCGCATGGCCTCGGCTGCTTCCTCTGCGGCCCGCCGCGAGGAGAACAGGCACAGGGCGCCTCCGCCGGAGGCGCGGATCAGCTTCTCGAGTTCGTCCAGGGCCTCGGGGGACGTTCCGCGGCCGGGTTTGGGCAGGTGCCGGGCGACGTAGAGAATGCCTTGCTTCGGGTAGTCGAACGGGGAGCCGACGTCGACGCCGGTCCAGCTCGGTGCGCCGTTGCCAACCAGGCCCAAGCCGCCGGCGGCGGGTTCGAAGGCAGCGCCGATGGCCAGTGTGGCCGAGGTCAGGATGACGGTGTGGTCCGCGAACAGGCCCTCGCGCAACCGCCCTGCGACGCTCAGCGGGGCAACATTGATCAACGCCGGCGCGCTCTCGTCCGGCTGGGAGTAGCCCTGCGCCGGGTCGAAGCTGCTGTTGCGGGAGAACCACACGACTTCGCGGTTTTCGCGCGCGGCCAGGAGGCGTTCACAGAGCTCCAGGATGACCATGAGGCGCGAGCGGGCCAGCTGCCGTCCGCCGTCCGCCGACACGGAGCTGTCCCCCTTGGAATCGGACAGGGCGGCGCGGCACGCGTCGCGCAGCTGGTCGATGCAGTCCAGCTGCTCGCTGTTCAGGCCGTTGGGCATCAGCCCGCTGGGGACGCCGTCGATGGCGAGCTCCAGGTGGGCGGCGGCATTGTTCAGCGCATCCACGGTGATGCCCGTATGCTTCCGGGCCCCGGACGCGGCGGCGTGCACCATCGCCACGGAGAGCTGGCCCGAGACCGCGCCCGTGACGCGGTCCTGAAGTTCGTGTGCTTCATCCACCACGACGACGTCGTACTCGGGCAGCACCGCCAGGCCTTCGAAGGCACTGACGGCGAGCATGGCGTGGTTGGTGACCACGACGTCGGCATCGGCGGCGTTCTGCCGTGCCAGCTCGCTGAAGCATTCGGCCGCGAGCGGGCACTTCTGCGCACCGAGGCACTCCATGGAGGTGACCGAGACCTGGCGCCAGGCCCGGTCCGTGACGCCGGGCATGAGCTCGTCGCGGTCCCCCGTGGCGGTCTCCTCGGCCCATTCGCGCAGGCGGACGACTTCCTTGCCCAGCTGGGAGGACGGCCCGCCAAGTGCGGCGGCGAAATGCGGCACGCTGGTGTCCTCGCCCAGGGAAAACAGCTGTCCCTCGGAAGGTTCTTCGGACGGGAAGCCGCCCTCGAGTTTGTGCCGGCAGACGTAGTTGGACCGGCCCTTGACCAGGGCGACCTTGACGGGCCGTTCCAGGGCAGGGGTGATGGTCTTGAGCAGCCTGGGCAGGTCCCGGCCCACAATCTGCGTCTGCAGCGCCAAGGTGGCGGTGGAGACCAGGGTGGGTTTGTTGCTGGTCAGCGAATGCGCGATCAGCGGAATCAGGTAGGCCAGTGACTTGCCGGTGCCGGTGCCGGCCTGGACCAGCAGGTGATCGCCGCTGTCTATCGCGCGCGCCACCTGCCGGGCCATTTCGTGCTGGCCATCGCGGCTCTGCCCGCCCATGCCGGACACGGCACGGTCGAGCAGCTTTACAACAAACTCCTCGCCGGCCGTGTCGGCATCCGAACCGGCGCCGGTGTCAGTTTCGGCCGGCCCAGCATCAGCTGGTTCGGCGTCGGCTGGTTTGGCGTCGGCTGGTTCGGCGTCGGTCCTGGTCACCGCGGCCTCAGTCATTGCTGATGAAGGGATCCAGTTCGGCGGCGAGTCCTTCACGCACCATCACCACGGCACGGGTCCCGGTTTCCTCGTGGTCGAGGCTGAGGATCTCGGCGTCGCTCTCGTGAAGCTTGCTGATCAGATCCCCGCGGTTGTACGGGATGAGCAGTTCAAGCTTCACGCTGGGCCGCGGAATGCCGTCGCTGATGGCCTTGAGCAGTTCCGGAATGCCTTCGCCGGTGCGGGCCGAGACCACCACGTGGCGCGGCTCGCGCTGCTTGAGCCGTTCGACCACGAACGGGTCAGCGGCGTCGGCTTTGTTCAGGACAATGATTTCCGGAACCTTGCGTGCGTCGACTTCGCTGAAGACCGTCCGGACAGCGGCGATCTGGCCCTCCGGATCCGGGTGCGAGACGTCCACGACATGCAGGATCAGGTCAGAGTCGGCGACCTCTTCCAGCGTGGAGCGGAATGCCTCCACGAGCTGGGTGGGCAGGGACCGGACAAAGCCCACGGTGTCGGCCAGGGTGTATCCCAGCCCGTCAGCGGTTTCGGCCTTGCGGACGGTGGGGTCCAGGGTGGCGAACAGGGCGTTTTCCACCAGCACCCCCGCGTCGGTCAGCCGGTTCAGCAGCGAGGACTTCCCGGCGTTGGTGTAGCCGGCGATCGCGACAGAGGGTACGGCATTACGACGGCGGTTGGCGCGCTTCGTTTCCCGGGCAGGCTTCATGGCGGCGATTTCGCGCCGCAGCTTGGCCATCCGGGTGCGGATCCGACGGCGGTCCAGTTCGATCTTGGTTTCACCGGGACCACGCGAGCCCATGCCGGCACCGGCGCCGCCCACCTGGCCACCGGCCTGGCGGGACATCGATTCACCCCAGCCGCGCAGGCGCGGGAGCAGGTATTCGAGCTGGGCGAGCTCCACCTGCGCCTTGCCTTCACGGCTCTTGGCGTGCTGGGCGAAGATGTCCAGGATCAGCGCTGTCCGGTCAATGACCTTGACCTTGACGATGTCCTCCAGCCCGCGCCGCTGGGAGGGGGCCAGTTCGGCGTCGACGACGACGGTGTCGGCGCCGGTGGACATCACGATGGCTTTCAGCTCCTGTGCCTTGCCGGAGCCGAGGAAAGTTCCGGGATCGGGCTTGGCGCGCCGCTGGACGAGCCCGTCGAGGACCTCGGAGCCGGCCGTCTCAGCGAGGGCGGCAAGTTCGCGCAGGGAGTTCTCGGCGTCCGCGAGGGTGCCCTCGGTCCAGAGGCCGGCCAGGACGACGCGCTCAAGGCGCAACTGCCGGTATTCGACCTCGGTGACGTCTTCGAGCTCGGTAGACAGGCCGGCCTTGCGGCGCAGTGCGTGCCGTTCCTCAAGGTCCTGCTGGTCGCCGTCGAAGTTGGTGTACACCTCGTCCAGGCGGGAGATGGCCTGCGCCTTGCCGAGCACCGACGTCGGGCCGCTGGTACCAGCACCGGCGGCGGTGCCATGGCTGGTGCCGGAGCCGCCGCGGCCTGGGGCGGGGGTGTCCTTGGAAAGGATCCGGTCGATTACAGCTTGAATCTCTTCAGGGCTCATGTCCTGGGCTGCTGAATCGGGTCCGGTGTTGGGGTGGCTGGTCATGGTCTCCTTTAAAGGTTCGGCTCTTTCAGAATAGTGCCGATTGTTGCTCTGTGGGGCGGTATTCGCGCTGGGCTGACGGCGGGGGGTCATGC
Source organism: Arthrobacter sp. I3 (assembly GCF_000520575.1). Taxonomy (NCBI): domain Bacteria; kingdom Bacillati; phylum Actinomycetota; class Actinomycetes; order Micrococcales; family Micrococcaceae; genus Arthrobacter; species Arthrobacter sp. I3. Next base: position 39,127 of record NZ_KI914938.1, on the reverse strand, counting down.
GGGCCTCCTGGAATGCCCGCGGCAACGGCGCCGGGGCGGGGCTGGCTCTGTGCAGAGCGGTGGCTGGGTGACGGTAGAGGCGGCTAAGGCGCCTGGCTGCGGGGACGCTGGCTGTCTGGGCGGTGCCGGTGCCGGTGCAAAACACGGTGAGGTGGGTGCCTCCGCCACGCCGGGCCCGGGAGTACAGCGCGAGCACAGTGCCAGCACAGTGCCAGCAAAAACGGTGCCAGCAAAACTCCGTGCCTGGGAAATGGCTGGATTCCAAGTGGTGCGGGCGCCCGCGGGTGAGAAAACTCACCCCTGCGATGGCGCACTCAGCGGAAGGCGTTTACCTGCGTCGCTTCGGGGTCCCTCGGCGTCCCTGACAAGGACGGGACGGGACCCGTGCCGGCTACTTGGAGATCAGGATCATGTTTTGTAGCGTAGCAGACGCCGGCGCTGCCACCCGGTTTCCCATACGGGCTGGCCGCGAACTAATCTGGCCCATTATGGAGTCTGCACACTATTTCAGCGCCCAGCCGGCCGGGCCCTTTACCCGTAAGCCGCTCACCGTGGATCTTGCCGGTGAGACGCGCCTGCTGCAGACGTCCTCGGGGATCTTCAGCCCGGACGGGATCGACAAGGGAACGGCCGTGCTGCTGGCCGATGTCCCGGCGCCGTCGCCGCAGGGCAACCTGCTGGATATCGGCTGCGGCTGGGGACCGATCGCCCTGACCATGGCCCTGCGGGCACCGCACGCCCAGGTCTACGCGGTGGACGTGAACGAACGCTGCGTGACCCTGACCAATGAAAACGCCGGTCTGTTGGGGCTGCACAACGTATCCGCCAGCATGCCGGACGCCGTGGACCCCGACCTGCGCTTTGACACCATCTGGTCCAACCCGCCGATCAGGATCGGCAAGGATGAGCTTCATGCCCTCCTGCGCCTGTGGATTCCCAGGCTGGCGCCGGGCGGATCGGCCTGGCTCGTGGTCCAGAAGAACCTCGGCTCGGACTCGTTGCAGCGCTGGCTCTCGGCGGAGCTCGACGCCAGCTTCAGCGTGACCCGGGAGAGCACGTCGAAGTCGTTCCGGATCCTTCGAATCAGGAAAGCGTCCCGCTAGCGACGATCACGGCCGGGCCGCTGAGTTCGACGTGTTCGTGCCCCTCCGGGCCCAGGAAGAATTTCACGCCGACGACGCCGCCGGGGACGTGGACGTTCCATGCGTCCGGTGCGCCCTGCCCGGCCCAGTGGCGAATCGCGACGGCGGCGGCGCAGGCGCCCGTGCCGCATGACTGGGTCTCCCCCACTCCGCGCTCGTGGACCCGCATGGTGATGGTGCCGGTACCGTCGTGCACCAGTGGTTCGGAGGGCACAACGAATTCGACGTTGGTGCCGTGCGGCGGCGTCGGGTCCACCCGGGGGGCAGTGAACAGCTGCGTGGCCTCCAGTTCGGCTGTTTCGGCCAGGGCCACGACGGTGTGCGGGTTGCCCATGCTGACGGAGAGGGCGGGCCGCGCGACTTCGAGCCCGTCGGCGCTGACCAGCGAGTCCATGGCCCGCGCGGTCGCCTCGCCGGGGAAAATGAATTCCCAGGGGCCCATGTCGACGGCGTAGCCTGCAGCCGTCCGGACGATCGTCTTGGCACCGCCCCGGGTTCCAATGACGAGCGATTCGCCGGCCGGCAGGTCCACGAGGCCTTCGGCGATGAGGAAGTGCACAAAGACGCGGACTCCGTTCCCGCACATCTCAGAGAGCGAGCCGTCGCCGTTGCGGTAGTCCATGAACCACTCGGCATCGGGGTGCGCGGTCAGCAATTGCTGCCCCTCGGGCAGGAGCCGGGAAGGCACGGCCCGGATCAGTCCGTCGCCGCCGATGCCACGGTGCCGGTCACAGAGCGCCGCGACGTGCTCGGGGCTCAACTCGAGCGCGCCGTTGGGGTCTGCGATCAGGACAAAGTCGTTGCCCGTTCCGTGGCCTTTGGAAAACTTCAGGCCGCTCAGCGGGGCGGTATCGCCGGCAGTACGGTCAGCGGCTACGGCTTGGGATTCGTCCATGCTCCAAGATTACCGTTCCGCCCGGACCGCTCCGGCACCGTGACCCAAGCGCTACGCCGGAGGCAGAACCGGCGTCGCCCGGCAGACGCCGGCGGCCTCGGCCACGAGGTCAGGATCGTGCCAGCCCAGCCAGGTGACCCGGGGATCCGCACGGAACCAGGTCAGCTGGCGGCGCGCGAACTGCCGGGTGGCGATGATGGTTTCGTCCGCGGCCTGCTCCACGCTGGAGGCACCGTCGAGCACCCGGAGGAACTGGGCGTAGCCGAGGGCCCGCGGCGCGGTCCGGCCGTTGCGGAGCCCTGCGGCGTCCAGCCGGCGGACTTCGTCCAGGAGCCCCCGGTCCACCATCGCGTGGACCCGGTCAGCCAAGCGCTGCCGGAGCAGTTCCCGGTCCACCTCGAGTCCGATCTGGACGGCAGGCTGGAAGTATTGGCGGGCCGGCATGAAGGAGCTGAATGGCCGCCCGGTGAGCTCGAAGACCTCCAGGGCGCGGATGATCCTGCGCTCATCGCCGAGCCTGCCCGCAGAGACGGGGTCCACTGCCTCGAGCCGTTGCCGCAGGGGCGCGGGTCCCGAGGTAGCCAGTTCCGCCTCGAGCCGGCCGCGGATCTCCGGATCCGTGCCGGGGAATTCCAGGACGTCGAGGGCGGCGCGGACGTAGAGTCCGGAGCCGCCGGCCAGGATTGCCCGCTTACCCCGGCCGTGGATGTCGGCGATCAACGCCCGGGCCTGCTGCTGGAAGTCCGAGACGCTGGCTTCCTCGGTCACGTCCAGAATGTCCAGCAGGTGATGCGGCACACCGCGGCGCTCCGCCTCGGTGATCTTGGCGGTGCCGATATCCATGCCGCGGTAGAACTGCATTGAGTCGGCGTTGATGACTTCACCGTCGAGCTCAAGGGCGAGGGAGACGGCCAGGTCTGATTTGCCTGATCCCGTCGGCCCGACGACGGCGATCACCGGCGGAGCAGCCGGCCGTGCCCCCTGCGCCGCCGCATTTTGGGCAGCGTCCTGCTGGGCCGTGTCCTGCTGGGCAGCGGCCTGGGCCGTGGCCTCGACCGCCGTGGCCTGGGCTGTGGCCCGGGCTGCTGCGTTCTGGACTGCTGCGTTGCCGGGAGCGCCCTGCTGGCCGGGCACGGCGCTAACGGCCGCGGACCGGGAGGCTGGGCATGCCCAGCGACACGCCGGAGGTGCCCGACGCGCTGGTCTTCCCCGCCGGGCTGGCTGGGCCTGCGCCGCAGGAATCTGCCTGCGACCGGTCCCAGGCGTCGCCGGCACGGGACCGTCGCAGGCTGTAGTCCTCGGCCGAGGCAGGGTCGGAGACGAGGTGGAACGCCGCCGCCTCCGTGATGGTGACAGTCACCAGATCGCCGGGCCGGGGCACTTCGGCTCCGGCGGGCACGGAGAAGTGCACCAGCCTCTGGTCCTGGGAGCGGCCGGAGAGGCGGTGGGTTTCCCCAGCCTTGCGGCCCGACTGGGCCGTCACCATGACCTCGACGCGGCGGCCAAGCTGCCGGGCGTTTTCCTCGGCGGCAATCCGGTCCTGCAGGGCAGTGAGGCGTTCGAAGCGTTCCTGGACCACGGCCTTGGGCAGTTGGTCCGGCAGGTCCGCGGCGGGCGTGCCGGGCCGCTTGGAGTACTGGAAGGTGAAGGCGGTGGCGAACCGGGATTTCTCCACGACGTCGAGGGTGGCCTGGAAGTCCTCCTCGGTCTCGCCGGGGAACCCAACGATGATGTCCGTGGAGATGGCGGCGTGCGGAATTTTCTCGCGGACCTTGTCCAGGATGCCGAGGAACTTGGTCGAACGGTAGGACCGCTTCATGTCCTTGAGGACCTTGTCCGAGCCGGACTGCAGTGGCATGTGCAGCTGCGGCATGACGTTGGGGGTCTCGGCCATGGCGTCGATGACGTCGTCGGTGAAGGCGGCCGGGTGCGGGCTGGTGAACCGGACCCGCTCCAGGCCCGGAATGTCGCCGCACGCACGCAGGAGCTTGGAGAACGCCTGCCGGTCGCCGAATTCGACGCCGTAGGAGTTCACGTTCTGGCCCAGCAGGGTTACCTCGATGGCACCGTCGTCCACGAGCGCCTGGATTTCGGCCAGGATCTCACCGGGGCGGCGGTCCTTTTCCTTGCCCCGCAGGGCCGGGACGATGCAGAAGGTGCAGGTGTTGTTGCAGCCCACCGAGATCGATACCCAGCCCGAGTAGACGGAGTCCCGCTTGGTGGGGAGGGTGGAGGGAAAGACGTCCAGCGATTCGAGGATCTCCAGCTGGGCCTCATTGTTGTGGCGGGCCCGGTCCAGCAGCGCCGGCAGGGCACCGACATTGTGCGTGCCGAACACGGCATCCACCCACGGGGCTTTCTTGAGGATGGTCTCCCGGTCCTTTTGCGCGAGACAGCCTCCCACGGCGATCTGCATGCCCGGGTTGGCTGCCTTGACCGGGGCGAGGATGCCGAGGTTGCCGTACAGCTTGTTGTCGGCGTTTTCCCGGACGGCGCAGGTGTTGAAGACCACGACGTCGGCCAGCTCGCCGGCGGAGGGGACGTAGCCTGCGGCCTCCAGAATGCCGGCCATCCGCTCGGAATCGTGCACGTTCATCTGGCAGCCGAAGGTGCGCACCTGGTAGGTGCGGGGCTGGGCCGGGGCGGGACTTTCCGGTGCGGAAACGGCGTCCGCACCGAATGTCTGGGGCCCTGCCGGCGGCACCGCCGGTGGCGCTGTCGGAGAAGTCATGCCGGCCGTTGGGGAGGGAATGGTAAAACTCACCTGTTAAGGGTAACGGGTAAGGGTAGTGGGCAGCGGCTGGGCCAGCGCAGACCCCGGCCCGGCGGCCCTAATCCCCGTCCCCTGCCTGGTCGGCGGCGGCATCGAGCACCTCATCCACCACCCGGAAGGCGAGCGACGGCTGGTATCCCTTGCGGGCCAGCATTGACGCGAGGCGGCGCGTAACTTTGTCGCGTTCGGCACGGTCTTCGCCGCCGGTGAATCCCCGCAGCTTGCGCTCCACGAGCTCCCGGGCTGCCGTTTCCTCGTCGGCGTCGCTGAGCTGATCCAGTGCACCGGCAGCGATCTCCGGGTCGATGCCCTTGTCCGCAAGTTCGCGCCGCAAGGCCCCTTTGGCGAGCTTGCGCGTCTGGGACCTGCTGCGGACCCACATGTCGGCGAACTCGGCGTCGTCAACCAGCCGCACTTCCTCGAAGCGGTCCAGCACGGCCTCCGCGACGTCCTCGGGGACGTTGCGCTCGGCCAGCTTGCGCGAGAGCTGCAGCCGGCTCTTGGGCGAATTCGTCAGCTGCCGCAGCACGATGGCACGTGCCACCGCCGCGGGGTCCGCGTCCCGGTCCTGCCCGGCCGGCGAATCCGCGCCATCGGTGCGGTCCGCCGGCTGATCCGGGCCGACAAAGCCGGAGGCAGGACTCCGTGACGGAAATCCTGCCCCTTTGCGCCGCCGGCTGTTAGAAGCCGTCAACGGCCTTCAGCTTCGGAGATTCTTCGGTCTCAGCCGGGGCTTTGACGCCAACGCCGAGCTTTTCCTTGATCAGGCGCTCGAGTTCGGCCGCCAGCTCCGGGTTGTCGCGCAGGAAGCGGCGGGAGTTCTCCATGCCCTGGCCCAGCTGGTCGCCATCGTAGGTGAACCAGGAGCCCGACTTTTTGATCAGGCCGTGCTCGACACCCATGTCGATGATGCCGCCCTCACGGGAAATGCCCTGGCCGTAGATGATGTCGAACTCGGCGATTTTGAAGGGCGGGGCCATCTTGTTCTTGACGATTTTGGCCTTGGTGCGGTTGCCGACGGAATCGGCGCCCTCTTTCAGGGTCTGGATGCGGCGGACGTCGATGCGGATGGAGGCGTAGAACTTCAGCGCCTTACCACCGGTGGTGGTTTCCGGGGAGCCGAAGAAGACACCGATCTTTTCACGCAGCTGGTTGATGAAGATGGCCGTGGTCTTCGTCTGGCTCAGGCGGCCGGTGATTTTACGTAGGGCCTGGCTCATCAGGCGGGCCTGCAGGCCCACGTGGCTGTCGCCCATGTCGCCTTCGATTTCCGCGCGGGGAACGAGGGCGGCCACGGAGTCGATGACTATGACGTCAAGGGAGCCGGACCCGATAAGCATGTCCATGATTTCCAGCGCCTGCTCGCCGGTGTCCGGCTGGGAGACCAGGAGCGCGTCGGTGTCGACGCCCAGCTTGGCGGCATATTCCGGATCGAGGGCGTGCTCGGCGTCGATGAAGGCGGCAATGCCGCCCTGGCGCTGGGCATTGGCAACCGCGTGCAGCGCGACCGTGGTCTTACCGGATGATTCCGGACCGTAGATTTCCACGACGCGGCCGCGGGGCAGGCCGCCAATTCCCAGGGCGACGTCCAGTGCGATGGACCCGGTCGGGATGACTTCGATGGGTGCACGGACTTCATCGCCGAGGCGCATGACCGAGCCTTTGCCGAACTGCTTGTCAATCTGGGCAAGCGCTGCGTCGAGCGCCTTCTGGCGATCCGGGGCTGCGGCCATGATTCACACCTCTAATACTTTCTCGCTGTGGAGTGGCCGTGGAGGCCTTTGTCTGTCATCACTGACGCTACTGGCACCCTCCGACAAAGTTGTCGGGAGAACCACTTATGTGGAAAACGGTCTGAAAAAAGCATATCGCTATCCGAACAGATATTCGAACAAGCGGGCGGCGTGTCAGGCGTCACCGGTGCTCAGCC
>NZ_KI914938.1:26389-32287 GCF_000520575.1 Arthrobacter sp. I3 | reverse complement strand
GGTGCTCAGCCGGCGTCAGCGCGACGGCGCGGGCGTCAGCGGGGCCCGGTGGTGTCACGGGGTTTGACGTCGCGGCCCAGGCGGCGTTCCGGCGGAACGTCCTGGACGTCGCACAGGGCAAGCCACACCTGGCGCGGCGGAATGCCGGCGCTGAGGGCCTGGTCCGCGGTGCGGCCTCCGACCCCAGCCAGGACCAGCGAATTGCTCAGGACGCGGGAGTATCCCGCGCCGAACTCGTCGTCCATAAGCCGCCAAAAGTCACTGATTCGCACGAGTAAAGTCTCTCACGGCCGGGGACTCTAGAATGGTTGCCATGAGCAACCCAACTGAGTCCGCGGGAGATCCCGCTCCCGATACCGCCGGCGCGGACGCCGCCCTGGACGCCGTCGAGAACCAGCTGAGTCTGCTCTGGCGCCGGGGCCGGTCGATTTCCCACCAGCTCTCGCGCCAGGTCCACCCGGACATGGAACCCGCCGCTTACGGGCTGCTCAGCGTGATCCGCAAGCAGGGCCCCATCCGGCTGACCGACCTCGCATCCTGCATCGGCGTCGGCAAGCCTTCGGTGAGCCGGCAGATTGCTTTCCTCGAGGGCCTCGGCCTCGTGTCGAAGGAGGCGGACCCGCTGGACGGCCGGGCGCAGGCCATCCGGTTGACGTCCGAAGGCGAGGAAAGGATGCACCAGGTCCAGGACGCACGGCGTGAGGTGTTCCGGGAACGCCTGGCGGAATGGCCGGCCGAGGATCTGCAGGCTTTGGCCATGTACATGGCCAAGCTCAATGCCACCTACGAGCGCGACGGTTTCCCCCGGGACGAGCACGCCTGACTCCCCCACCGGGAACCCTGGTCACCGAAACACGTCAAAGGACAACACGTCAAAGGACCTCCGGCCTGGGCCGGAGGTCCTCTTTTATGTCTTAGGTCTTAGGTGAGTGGCGGGCTAGCGCGCTCCGGAAAGGAGGCCCTTGGCCAGCTCGTCGGTGAGATCGGAGTTCAGTTCCCGGTCGAGGTCGCGGCCATAGCGCTGCGCGAACTCCTGGGGGACGGTGTCCGGAACCGCGACGCCCTCGGCGACCGCGACGCGGTCGCTGACTTCGCGGAGCATGCTCGAAAGCGGAACATCGAGGGCCGAGCAGATCGAGGAGAGCAACTCCGAGGAGGCTTCCTTCTGGCCGCGTTCCACTTCGCTCAGGTAGCCCAGGGAAACGCGGGCACTGTGCGAGACTTCGCGGAGCGTACGGCCCTGGCGCTGGCGGACATCGCGCAGGACATCACCGATTTCGTGACGTAGTACAACCATCTTGCGCTCCTTCTGTTCGCTCTTGGCCTGATCGGCGAGGCCCACATCCTTCCAGCGGACAACGCCGTTTACGGATACGGGCTGCTTTACCATCTGTATCGCCTTGCTCCTCGTACTGTCGAGTCCGCCGGTGGGGGCGGACTCTGCTGATGTTTTCATCCTAGGCGCCTCCCTCATTTGGAAGCGACACAATGTAACAACTATTCGGAATCAACTTTTGTTCCCGGCAACTTTACGCCCGGTAGCCTTCGGAAGATAGGGCCTCCAGCAGACGCTCCAGCGCGGCGCCGCACGCAAGTGCGCGGATCTCGGCACGGCTGCCGTCAAAGGAATAGGGGTACGACGTCGATCCTTCCGCCGTGGCGATGCCGACAAAGACCGTGCCCACCGCTTTGCCGTCGTGCGGTTCGGGACCGGCCACGCCGGTGGTGGAAACGCCGATATCGGCGCCGCAGATGCGGCGCGCCCCGTCGGCCATGGTTGCGGCTACCTGGCCGTCCACGGAGCCAACGGCGTCGAGCAGCTCAGCGGGGACGCCAAGAACGTCGGACTTGACCCTGTTGGCGTAGGACACCACGCCGCCCTGCAGCATCCCGGAGGCCCCGGGCGTGTCGGCCAGCACGGCGGTGATCATGCCGGCGGTGAGCGATTCGGCGGTGGCGGCGGTCAGGCCGCGGCCGAGGGCGCCGGTGACTGCCTGCTCCGCCAGGCGGTGCAGATTGGGGTGCAGATTGGGGTGCAGATTGGGGTGAGGAACGGGGTCCGGCTGGTTCATGGCTTGTTCTCCCTTGAACGTTGTTTCTCTGCCTTGATGCCGGCGGACCGCAGCTTGAGCGCCTCAATGACGTATTCGCCGCCGGTCCACAGGGTGATGGCCAGGGCGGCCATCATCACGATGAACGCCACGACGCCCAGCCACGGGGCGAGGGATGCCAGCGGAAGGACGTAGAGGAAGATGGCCGCCGTCTGCACCACCGTCTTGAGCTTTCCGCCGCGCGAGGCCGGGATAACGCCGTAGCGGATGACGAAGAAGCGCAGCGCGGTGATGCCCCACTCCCGGACCAGGATCAGGATGGTGACCCACCAGGGCAGTTCCTGGAGCAACGAGAGCATGACCAGCGCGGAACCGATCAGGAGCTTGTCGGCGATCGGGTCAGCAATCTTGCCAAAATCGGTGACGAGGCCGCGGGACCGGGCGATGTCGCCGTCGAGCTTGTCCGTGTAGATGGCGACCGCGAAAACGAAGGCGGCCGCCCAGCGCCAGACGCCGTTCTGGGCCTGCAGCCCCGGCGCGTCGAGGAGCAGGAACCAGACGAAGAACGGCACCAGCACTATCCGCAGCATCGTGAGGACATTCGGCAGGTTCCAGATCCGCGAGGCGGATCCGGCGTTGGCTTCGGCGCTATTCACCTTCCTAGGCTACCTTCTGCGCTACCGGCCGGTGAGCGACCAGGCGTCCTCTGAGCCGTCCTCGTCGCCGGAACCGCCGTCGGCGCCGTCATGGTAGTCGATCGCCTGGGTGCGGTTCTCCAGGTCCGCCGCCACGAGGTCCTCGGCGTAACCGCCCTGGGCGATGTTCGCGTTGGCGTTATCGCTCAGCGCCGCGGTCTGCGAGTCGGCGGACACCGGACCGTCCTGGCCCTTCATCGCGGCCAGCACGGCGGCGAGGTCATCGGGCTTGACCAGCACGTCGCGCGCCTTGGAACCTTCGGAGGGCCCCACCACACCCCTGGACTCGAGCAGGTCCATGAGGCGGCCGGCCTTCGCGAAGCCGACGCGGAGCTTGCGCTGGAGCATCGAGGTGGAGCCGAACTGGGTGGTGACCACGAGCTCGGTTGCCTGGAGCAGGACCTCGAGATCGTCCCCGATGTCGTCATCGATCTGCTTCTTCTGCGCCTCGGGCGCGACGTCATCGCGGTAAACGGCCTTGAGCTGGCCCTTGACGTGCTCGACGACCTTGTGGATCTCGGACTCGGTGACCCAGGCACCCTGGACACGCATGGCCTTGGAGGCCCCCATCGGCAGGAACAAGGCATCGCCCTGGCCGATGAGTTTCTCGGCGCCCGGCTGGTCCAGGACCACCCGGGAGTCGGTGACAGAGGAGGTGGCGAAGGCCATGCGGGAGGGCACGTTGGCCTTGATCAGGCCGGTCACGACGTCGACCGACGGGCGCTGGGTGGCCAGGACCAGGTGGATGCCGGCCGCACGGGCCAGCTGCGTGATGCGGACAATCGAGTCTTCAACGTCGCGCGGGGCCACCATCATGAGGTCGGCGAGTTCGTCCACGATGACCAGCAGGTACGGGTACGGCTTGATGACGCGCTTGGAATCCACCGGCGGGTGGACCTTGCCGGCCCGGACAGCCTTGTTGAAGTCATCGATGTGCTTGAAGCCGTAATTGGCGAGGTCGTCATAGCGGGCATCCATTTCCCGGACCACCCACTGCAGGGCCTCGGCCGCCTTCTTCGGGTTGGTGATGATCGGGGTGATGAGGTGCGGGACCCCCTCGTAGGCCGTGAGTTCCACGCGTTTGGGGTCCACCATGACCATCCGGACCTCGTCCGGGGTGGCCCGCATCAGGATCGAGGTGATCATCGAGTTCACGAACGAGGACTTGCCGGCACCGGTGGCGCCGGCCACGAGCAGGTGCGGCATCTTGGCCAGGTTGGCCACGACGTACCCGCCCTCGACGTCCTTGCCGACCCCCATGACCATGGGGTGGTCGGTGCGACGGGCGTTCTGGCTGCGGAGCACGTCGCCCAGGGACACGGTTTCGCGGTCCGTGTTGGGGATTTCGATGCCGATGGCCGACTTGCCCGGGATGGGGCTCAGGATGCGCACATCCGAGCTGGCCACGGCATAGGAGATGTTCTTGGACAGGGCGGTGACCCGTTCCACCTTGGTGCCCGGGGACAGTTCGATTTCGTAGCGAGTCACGGTGGGGCCGCGGCTGAAGCCGGTGACCTGCGCCTCCACGTTGAACTGGTTGAGGGTCTCGGTGAGCGAGGCGACAATCGCGTCGTTGGCCTCGGTGCGTTCCTTGGGGATAGAACCGGGTGTCAGCACGTCCGACGCCGGAAGGGTGTAGGTGACGTCGCCGGCCAGGGAAAGCTGCTCGGTGCGCTGCGGAATGGGGGTGGGCAGCGGTGCGGGCGCGACCGGGTTGGAGGGGACCTTGGCGGCCGCAGCGGCTGCATTGAGCGATCCCGCGGCCACCATCCCCGGAGTGACCAGCGGGATGGCCTCGGTGGCATCGCCGCTGGACTCCGCCGCAACGCCGGCGGATCCTGCCGTGCCGAGGCCCTGGGCGGCTTTGATCTTTTCGACGGCGATCTCGGCCTGGGTGGGACGGCGGACGCCGGGCGCGACGTCGGGCGCGGCGTCGGCTTCCACGCCAGAGCGCGCCTTGCCCCTCGTGCCCTTGGCCGGAGGTGCGTCGGCCGCTTCCTCATCTGCGATGAGGGCGCGTTCGAAGGCCTCGTCGCCGACGTAGCCTTCCAGGCCGGACTCGTCGTCGTGGTCCTTGCCGAAGAGGCGCTTGCGCTTCTTCCGGGGCGGGGCCGGTGCGTCGTTCTCGTACAGGTAGCTGCGGTCGTGGCGGTCGCCCCCGTCGTCGTCTTGCAGGTCGATGCCCATCAGGTGCTCGTAGGCGTCGCGCAGGCGGCCAGGGATCGCGCCGAAGGGCGTGGCGGTGACGATCAGCAGGGAGGTGAAGGCCAGCAGGCCGTAGACCGCGACGGGGACGGCGGTGTGCACGGCGGCCAGCGGGGCGGCGGCTAGGTAGCCGAGCATGCCGCCGGCCCGGCGCAGGCCATCGAAACCGTCGGCGACGGTCGGCTGGCCGCCAATGATGTGCGCCAGCCCGGAACCGGCGAACGTCATGATGAGGAAGCCGATGCCGACCCGGTTGTTGCCGCGGCCGTCGTCGGGCTGGCGGAACAGCCGGAAGGCGCACACGAACAGCATGAGCGGCAGCAGCAGGACCATCCAGCCGAACGTGCCGTTGACGATCGCAAACACGAGGTCAGGGAGCCAGCCCTGGAACCCCCACCACGCGAAGGTGGCAACGAAGACTCCCAGGGCCAGGTTGAACAGGGCGGCGCCGTCGCGGCGGTCCTCGGGGGCGAGGTCGCTGACGTCGTGGCCGACCCGCCGGATGCCGGCGCCGATCACGTGGGCGACGCCCAGCCAGGCACCGGCCAGCACCCTCACTACCCAGGGCTGGTGCGGCTCAACAACGGCCAACTGCCGGGTCCGCGCGGTGGTTGCGGTTCTACCTGCGGTGCCACCTGCGGCTCCCCGCGGCCGGGCGGATTTGGATGCAGCGGGACGGGACCCCCGGCCGGGAGAACTGCCTGATTTGCCGCTTGAGTTTCCTCTAGGCGCGGAAGAAGTACGAGTCGCCATACCCGCCACGGTACCGGATGCCGGGCCGAAAACCCCGAATTTCCGGGCGCCCGGGATCATGTTGCCGCCACCACCAACGGGAACGGCCTCCCCCGCCTCCCGCGGCTCTGAGGCTGCGGGTTGGCGGGGAAGGCCGTTGACCAGGCATGCGCCGGGCGGTGTGAAGGGCTTACACCCGGTGAACCACCTGAGGC
>NZ_KI914938.1:19465-26289 GCF_000520575.1 Arthrobacter sp. I3 | reverse complement strand
CCGGTGAACCACCTGAGGCTTACGCCTCAAGGACCACCGGGATGATCATGGGCTTGCGGCGGAGCTTGCGGTTGACCCACGTGCCGACGACCCGGCGGACGACCTGCTGCAGCTGGTGCGTCGTGTGGTCCGTGCGGTTCAGCACGGCTTCTTCGAGGGCCTCATTGATCTTGGGGATGATCTCGTCGAAGACGGAATCGTCCTCCGCCACGCCGCGGGCGTGGATTTCCGGCCCGGACACCACCTTGCCGGTGGCACGGTGGATGACCGTGATGATGGAGATGAAGCCTTCATCGCCGAGGGTCTGGCGGTCCTTGAGGTCTGCTTCGGTGACCTCGCCGACGCTGGAGCCGTCGACGTAGACGAATCCGACCTCGACCTGGCCCACGATGTCGGCCTGGTGGTCGCGCAGGTCGATCACGCTGCCGTTGTCCGCGAGCAGGATGCTTTCCTCCGGCACGCCGGATTCGAGGGCGATCTTGCCGTTGGCGATGAGGTGGCGGGTTTCGCCGTGCACCGGCATGGCGTTGAGCGGCTCAAGGATGTTGTAGCAGTACAGCAGTTCGCCGGCGGCAGCGTGGCCGGAGACGTGCACCTTGGCGTTGCCCTTGTGGATGACGTCGGCGCCGAGCTTCAGCAGTCCGTTGATGATGCGGAAGACGGCGTTTTCGTTGCCCGGGATCAGGCTGGACGCAAGGATGACGGTGTCGCCCTCGCCGACGACGACGCGGTGGTCGCCGTTGGCCATGCGGGACAGGGCGGCCATGGGCTCGCCCTGGGAGCCGGTGGACATCAGCACAACCCGGTTGTCCGGCAGGTTGTCGATGTTCTTGATGTCGACCAGGATCCCGGCCGGGACCTCCAGGTAGCCCAGTTTCGCGGCGATGGCCATGTTCCGGACCATCGAGCGGCCCACGAAGGCAACCTTGCGGTTGTGGTTGGCGGCGGCATCGAGAACCTGCTGGACGCGGTGCACGTGCGAGGAGAAGGAGGCGACGATGATGCGCTTGGAGGCCTGCCCGAACAGCCGGTCCAGGGTGGGTCCGATTTCCTTCTCGGCGGTGGTGAACCCCGGGACGTCGGCGTTGGTCGAATCCGACATGAACAGGTCCACGCCTTCTTCGCCCAGCTTGGCGAAGTGCCGGAGGTCGGTGATGCGGCCATCCAGCGGCAGCTGGTCCATCTTGAAGTCACCGGTATGCAGGACGGTGCCGCCCGAGGTGCGGAGGAACACGGCCAGGGCGTCCGGGATGGAGTGGTTGACGGCGATGAACTCGCATTCGAAGGGCCCGTACTTCTCGACCTGGCCCTCGACGACGATCTTCGTGTTCGGCTTGATCCGGTGTTCCTGCAGCTTGGCCTCGATGAGGGCCAGTGTCAGCTGTGAACCGACGATGGGGATGTCGGCGCGCAGGCGCAGGAGGTAGGGGACGGCGCCGATGTGGTCTTCGTGACCGTGGGTCAGGACTACCGCGACGATGTCCTGGAGACGGTTCTCGATGTAGGAGAAGTCCGGCAGGATGAGGTCGACGCCGGGCTGGGTCTCTTCGGGGAAGAGGACGCCGCAGTCAACGATGAGGAGCTTGCCATCGATCTCGAAAACGGTCATGTTTCGACCGATTTCCCCGATTCCGCCGAGCGGTACGATCCGCAGGGTGTTCTTCGGGAGGCGGGGCGGCGTGACAAGGCCGGGAAGGGCGGTTTGGGTCATAGTGCACTACTTTCCAGGCTGAAGCCGGGCTGGTTCTTAACCGTCAGGATTGGCTCCCGATCAGGAAAAGACCATCCCCGCTTCCGCCAAATCCTCGCGGATGGTTGCGATCTCGGCCTCGCCCGGCTCCACGAGGGGCAAACGGACAACCGAGTTGGGCAGGACTCCCTGCCACTTAAGAACCTGCTTGGCAGCGACAGCACCCTGAATGTGGGTCATCACTGCGCGGACCACGGGGTCCAGTTCGAAATGTAGGGTGCGGGCGGTAGCAAAATCGCCTGCAAGTGCGGCATCGATCAGCGCACGGAATTGCCGCGTCGCGACGTGTGCGGAGACGCTGACCAGCCCGACGGCGCCGGCGGCCATCCACGGCAGCGTGAGGCCGTCGTCGCCGGAGTAGACATCAAGATCGGTGTTCGCCAGGACGCGCGTGACGGCGTTGAAGTCGGCCTTGGCATCCTTGAGGGCGACGATCCTGGGGTGGTCGGCGAGCCGGATCATGGTCTCGGGCAGGATGGGCACGCCGGCGCGGCCGGGGATGTCGTAGACCATGACGGGGAGGTCGGCGGCGTCGGCCACGGCCTCGACGTGCGCCTGGATACCGGCCTGGCTGGGCTTGTTGTAATACGGCGTGACGATCAGCTGGCCGTGCGCTCCGGCCTTGGCGGCGCGCTTGGCCATCTCGATCGAGTGCGAGGTGTGGTTGGTCCCGGTCCCGGCGATGACCTTGGCGCGGTCGCCCACGGCCTCGACGATGACGCGGAAGAGCTTCTCTTTTTCGTCGTCCTCGAGCGTGGAGGTCTCCCCCGTGGTGCCGGAGATCACGAGGGCGTCATTGCCGTCGTCGACGAGCTTGCTCGCCAGTTCCGCCGACTGCCGGTAGTCGACCTCACCGTCCGATGTGAAAGGCGTGACCATGGCAGTCACGAGGGTCCCGAACGTGTAAGAGCGAATATCAGAGTCAGCCATATGAAAAACGTTACCTTGTCTGCGGCATGTTAGGACAATGGCGGCGGTGTGACGAACGTCAAACTCGGCGGCCGTGCGTCACGTTTCGGCGGCCCGGCCGGACTCAGGGCCGCCGAAACCGCGCCAGCACACTGTATTGGAGACTCGCGGTCAGCACCTCGGTGCCGGTGCCGGCCGCCTGCCGGAGCGGGAGCCCGTCAGGACCCCAGAACCCGCTCAGGCCACACGAAGGGCCGAGCGGCGTGGCGCCCGCCAGGTTCGCCAGGACGGAGAACATCCGGTTGTCCATGGCCCGGGCGCCGAGATGCAGTGCCAGCCGGTGGTCTTCGCCGGCCGTGTAGAGGGCCGAGACGGCATAGATGTCCGCCCCGGCGTCCGCGGCCCATTCCGCATGGCCCGGGCGGGCTGCGTCGAAGCAGATCGCCAGGGCGACCTTCCAGCCGTCGATCTCCAGGACCGCGGGATTGCTGCCGGCCACGAAGAGATCCTGCTCCGGTCCGTGCAGGTGCGTTTTGAAGCTGGTCTCGATGGAGCCTGTTGGATGGACCGCGAGGGCGGCCAGCCGCGGCGTACCGTCCGCGTCTTTGAACGCGGCACCGACGACGGCGGTTATTCCGGTGCGCCGGCAGATTTCCCGGATGCCGTCCAGCCGCCGGTCAGCCGCGCTCAGCCACTCCCCGGGTCCGTCCAGCAGGTCCAGCCGGTATCCCGTCAGCGAGAGTTCGGGAAAGATGACAAGCCGGGCTCCATGCGACTCGGCGTCTTCGATCAGCCGGATGTGCTCGGGCACGTTGGCGGCAACGCCACCATCCAGGGCCTGGTATTGGACGGCGGACAGCGTCAACGCGGTGATTGAGCCAGTGGTCACCCTGCCATCCTATGCACCCCGTCTTTCGCCGGAGGGAGCCGAAGGTGCCGAGCAGTAACGCCCGACGGCGGTTTCGCGAAGGGCCTCCGCCCAGGCGGCCAGACGTTGGGCCGCCCGCACGTAGTCGAACAATTCGGTTGGAGTGAGGGCATCGAGGTCCGTCTCGGCCAGCCGCCGCGCCAGCTCAGCTCCCGGCGGTACCGCGGCCAGCGCCGCCCCCTCCTTCCCCCACTGGACGTCCTCGGCCGGCTCCCCGGCGACCAAGCGCCGGAAGAGGAAGTCCACCACGCCCGGGCTCATGGCTTTGAGGACGCCGGCCGCCGGCTCGCCACGCTTTGTTCTTCCGCCAGGCGTCGCGCTGGTCCATTGCGGGCCCGACGGATCCGGGCCCGGAAATTGTCGGCTTGTGGAATCCCGGCCGGTGAATTCGGGCTTCAGGAAGGCTGGCTCTGGGGCGTCGTTCATGCGCCCATCGTATTCGAACATATATTCGAATACAAGGGATGCCCGGAGAAGGATCGGGGCCGCGGGCGGGCCGAAAATGAGACGGTCACCGGGTCGATCGTGAGACGATCAGATGATGACGGCGCGCGGAATGACCACGGCTTCCCGGACCGTCCGGGGCTCTTCCTCCGGCGTCCGGCTGGCCGGTATTGACGCCGCGCGCGGCCTGGCCCTGCTGGCCATGATGGCCACCCACGTGCTGGCGACCTTTGAGCCGGACCCGCAGCTCACGCCCACCTGGATCGGCCTGGCGTTTTCCGGACGGGCAGCCGCGCTGTTCGCCGTGCTGGCCGGAGTCGGACTCGCCTTGTCCACGGGGAAACAGCTGCCGCTCGAGGGCGCCGAACTGCGGGCGGCCCGCAGAGGCATCGCCTTGCGGGCGCTCGTGATCGGTGCCGTCGGGCTCTCCCTGGGCGGGCTGGGAGTCAACATCGCGATAATTCTGGTCCACTACGCCCTGCTGTTCCTGTGCGTGCTGCCCTTTATCGGGCTTGGGCTGAAACGCCTGGCCGCACTCGCGGTCCTCTGGATACTGGCTGCCCCCGCCCTGGCCTACCTCCTGCGGCCGTGGCTGCTGTCCGCCGATCCGCCCCTGCGGCTGGGGCACAACCCAAGCTGGGAGGATCTGGCCACGCCGGCAAGACTACTGGGCGACCTCTTCCTCACGGGCTACTACCCTGTCCTGCAGTGGATCGCTTATCTCCTCGTAGGGCTGGTGATCGGCCGGATGGCGCTGTGGAAAGCGCCCGTGCCGTTCCTGCTCGTTGCTGCCGGCACGGTGGTGGCCGTCATGTCCAAATGGCTGGGGACGCTCATGTTGGAAGACTGGGGCGGCAGGCAGGCCCTTCAGGCGCACATCGGCGATCCCGCCTACCCGCTGGAGAGCCTGCTCCAGGTCAACCTGGCCGGCATCGACCAGTCAGGCTCAGTGTGGTGGCTGGCCACGAGTGCACCGCACTCCGGCACCACGCTGGATCTGTTGCACACCTCGGGGGCCGCTGCCGCCGTGATCGGCCTGTGCCTGCTGCTGGGCCGGCTGGGCGACTGGCTGGAACTGGATCTGCTGCTGCCGCTGCGCGGAGCCGGGGCCATGACGTTGAGTCTCTACACGGCTCACCTGTGCATCATGGCCGCCCTGCACGACCAGCCCTTGATGCCGGGCTGGACCGTGGAGGGTGTGTATTTCGCGCAGGCTGTCGGGGTGCTGGTGGCCGGCGGAGTCTTCGCGGCCATGGCGTGGCGCGGGCCGCTGGAGTGGGCGACCCATGCGGCCAGCCAGGCCGGCCGGCACCAGCCGGCCCAAGTCCGCCGGCCTCGTCGCGTGCGCTAAGTTCCGCACCCAGGTCCGGCGCTAAGTTCCGCCGCCCGGCCCCGCACGGCAAACGGTGTCCGGCTAGTTTTTCTGCACCCCGGCGCGGAACATTCGCACGGCGTCGCGCATTGAGGCGCGGGCGCGCTTGCGGTCTCCGGCAGCATCGTACGCACAGCTGAGCCGGAACCAGGAACGCCAGTCCTCGGGGGCGGCTTCGGCTTCGGCGCGGTACTTCTCAAATTCGGCGTCGGCGGCTTCGCGGATGATACGGCCGGCGGGCGTGCGCGGCAGCGTATCCTCCGGCAGGCCTCCCTCGGCTTCGAGGATCTTTGCCAACCGCTCAGTGCGGGCACCAAACAGCAGTTCCCGGATCAGGGCCCAGGCCCCGATGACCGGCAGCACCAGGTAGGCGACGCCGATCGCCTTCGCCACGAGGCTGGGATCGGACATCAGGAGCACGGAACGTTGCAGGGACACCACCAGGTAAAACACGAGCAGCAGGGTGACGGCCCCCACCCAGATCTTGGTGCGGTTCGCTTTCAGGGCAGTCAAGGCAGCGGACATCGGGCTCAGAGTCCCAGGTCCAGGTAGCCGTCGAGACCCACGGTGAGACCGGGGTGAGCGGCGACGCTGCGGATCCCCAGCAGCACCCCGGGCATGAAGGACGCACGGTCGAAGGAGTCGTGGCGGATGGTCAGCTGCTCCCCCGGGCCGCCCAGCAGGACCTCCTGGTGCGCGACAAGACCGGCCAGCCGGACACTGTGGACCCGGATGCCGTCGACGTCGGTGCCGCGGGCACCGGCGAGTTCCGAGGTGGTGGCGTCCGGGCTGGACGGCACGCCAGCCTCGGAGCGCTCGGCCGAGATCAGCTGTGCCGTGCGCACGGCCGTGCCGGAGGGCGCGTCGACCTTGTCCGGGTGGTGCAGCTCAATAATTTCTACGGATTCGAAGTATTTGGACGCCTTGGCGGCGAAGGCGGAGGCCAGGACGGAGCCGAGGGCGAAGTTCGGGGCGATCAGGACGCCGACGCCGGGCCGGTTGGCGAGGAGTTCTTCCAGGCCCGCGAGCCGGCCGGTATCCCAGCCGGTGGTGCCGACCACGGCGTGCATGCCGTGCTCGACGGCGAAGCGAACGTTCGCCTCGGTGCTTTCGGGGACGGTCAGGTCCACCACGATCTGCGCGCCGGAGCTGACAAGGGAGTCGAGGGGGTCGTTGCGGCCAAGGGCCGCGACGAGCGTCAGGTCCGCGGCGGCGTCGATGGCCTTCACGGCCTCTGCGCCCATGCGCCCGCTGGCGCCCAGCACGGCGACGGAGAGTTGTTCGGTCATGCCATCAACCCTACCGCCGGGGCCGCTGCGTTCCGGAACCGGCGGCGCTTGGTTACAGGGCCGCCGTCGGGGGCGACAGCCTGCCCGCCACGCGGCGTGAGCAACGTTCCGCAGGGCCCGGCCCGCCGGCTC
>NZ_KI914938.1:0-19365 GCF_000520575.1 Arthrobacter sp. I3 | reverse complement strand
CGCAGGGCCCGGCCCGCCGGCTCGATGGGTCACACGCCGACCCAGGCCTGTCAGGCTGGATTGACGACCTGCGCCTGTCAATCTAAACTGACAGGCATGGAGACTGACGACCTGTCCGCGCATATTCATTCACTCGACCCCGCCGTCGGTCTGCGGGCGGTCGGCGCCCTCCATCGCCTGGCAGAACAGGTCGAGGCAGCGCAGGTCAGAGCTGCCCGACAGCAGGGATGGACCTGGGAGCAGATCGGTGACGCCCTGGGCGTCTCGCGGCAGTCCGTCCACGCAAAATACCGAGAGTGAGATGAAGCCATGTTTGAACGATTTGCCGACGACACCCGAAAAATCGTTGGCTTCGCCATGGACGAGGCCCGCTGCAGCGGCGACAAGCGGCTGGGCACGGATCATCTGCTGCTGGGGGCGCTCCACGATCCTGGTCCCGCCGGCCTTCTGGGTGTCACGCTCGATCAGGCTCGGGCCGCGGCGGCGAAGCTTGACCGCACGGCACTCGCGTCAATCGGTATAGATGCCCACGGCTTCGAGCGCGTCCCCATGCCCAGCCGGGGGAAGAAGCCGCCCTTCAGTTCGGGCGCCCGGTCGGTAATGGAAGGCATGCTTCGGTACGCCACGGACCAGAAGTCACGACAGATCACCACCGCGAATCTGCTGCTGTCGCTGCTGGACCGCGAGGAACACGATCCGGCAGCCGTGCTGCTCAAGGAACTGGGGGTCGACCGGGCGGGGGTCCGGCGCAGGGTTCTTTCCTCCTGATCCGGAGCCTTCTTCCTGCCGGTCACCACTGCCTCTACTCGCCGGCGCCGACCCACTCCACAGTGCCGTCGGCGAAAAACTGTTCCTTCCAGATCGGCACTTGGGCCTTGATCCGGTCGACGAGTTCTGCACATACGGCGAAGGCCTGGCCGCGGTGGACCGCCGAGACGGCGCACACCAGGGCCGGATCGCCGATCTCCAGCATGCCGATCCTGTGGGCCGCCCAGATCCGCACCGGCTGCCGCCCGTCCTGGGTGGCGCCGGCGCCGCCGGCGGCGTCTTCCGGAGATCCGCCGGGCGCGGCATCGCCGGCCGGGACCGAGTGCTCCGCCACAAGCCCGGCGACGACGTCGGCCATCACCTGGCGCGCCGTCGGGTGGGCGCTGTAGCTGAGCCGGGAGACCTGCTTGCCGCCGTCGTGGTTGCGGACGACGCCGCTGAAGCTGACCACCGCTCCTGCCGTGTCCGACTCCACCGCCGCGATGGCCTGCTCCACCGAGATGGGTTCGGCGCTCAGCACGGCATGCACGATTTCAAATCCGGTATCAGTGCCCATGGCTGCCTTCCAGCTGGTCGCAAAGGTGTCCAAGGATGGGATCCAGCACGGCCAGGCCGTCCATCACGCCTTTCGGGGATCCCGGCAGGTTCACGATGAACGTCTGTCCGGCTGCGCCCGCGTGGCCCCGGCTGAGCATGGCCATGGGAGTCTTGGCCGTTCCGGCGGTCCGGATGCCCTCCATGATGCCCGGGATTTCCCGATCCAGCAGGGGCAGCGTCTGCTCCGGCGTTGCGTCCGTGGGGCTCAGCCCGGTGCCGCCGCTGGTGATGATGACGGCCGGCTGCTGGCTCAGCAGGGCCCTCAGCGCGGCCCCGACCGGCGCCCCGTCCGGCACCACCATGGCGGGGAACGGCTCGAAGCCGTGCTCGGTGAGCCAATCGATGATGACAGGGCCCGTGAGGTCCTCATAGACACCGGAGGCCGCCCGGGTGGAGGCGATCACGACACCGGCCTTGCGGCCCGTGGCTTCGCCGTGGCGGTGGGGTTCGGGCATGTTCATAGGGTCCAGTCCCCGCTCTTGCCGCCGCTTTTGGCGAGCACCTTGATATCGGTCAGGACCGCGTGCTTGTCCACGGCCTTGATCATGTCGTACACGCTCAGTGCCGCGACCGTCGCCGCAGTCAGGGCTTCCATCTCGACCCCGGTGACGCCGCGGGTCTTGACCGTGGCGAAAATTGTCACGGCGTCGGTGTCGAGCTCAAAGTCGATGGTGACCTTGGCGATCGGCAGCGGGTGGCACAGCGGGATCAGGTCGGGCGTCTTTTTGGCCGCCATGATCCCGGCGATGCGGGCCACGGCCAGGGCGTCGCCCTTCGGGAGCTCACCGCCGCCGAGGAGGGACAGGACCTCGGCCGTGCTGCGGACGGTCGCGGTGGCCGTGGCTTCCCGGGTGGACTGCGCCTTGTTGGACACATCCACCATTTGGGCCGTGCCGTCGTGGCGGAGGTGGGTCAGGCGGGTGTTGCCCACGGCTCTTTTGTCCGCTTCGCCGTTGTCCACTTCGCCGTTGTCCGCTCCGCCGTTGTCCGCTGGTGTGGCATCCGCTTCAGGGTTTTCTACATCATTCACAGGATCCATACTTCCACTTCGTCGCCCGCTGCGAGCGCCGCTGTTCCCTCCGGCACGTGGACCAGGGCGTTGGAACGGGCCAGGGCATGGACCAGGTGGGAGCCCGCGCCGCCCTCCAGCCTGACCGTGCCGTCCGGAGCCAGAGTGCCGCGCCGCACCTGGTGCTTGCCCGCCGGGGATGTCAGCGGCTCGGCGAGGCGCGCGCGGACGGCGGGCCGGGGCGACGGGGCGCCGAACAGTTCCGTGAGGACCGGGCGCAGGAACATTTCAAAGGACACGAGGCAGCTCACCGGATTACCCGGGAACCCCAGCACAGGGACACCGTCGAAGCTGCCGATCCCCTGCGGGCCGCCCGGCTGCATCGCCACGGCGCCGAATTCCACGTCGTGGCCGGCCATTGCCTGCCGGACCACCTCGTAGGCACCTTTGCTGACGCCGCCGGTGGTGACGATCAGGTCCACGGCGGGGGCGTGCCGGCGCAGCAACGCGGCGAGCTCATCCGGCTGGTCCGTGGAGACGCCGGTCCGTGTGACCTGGAGCCCGGCCTGGCGCATAGAGGACTCGAGCAGTGTGCCGTTGGAGTCGAAGATCTTGCCCGGTCCCAGCGGGCTGCCCGGTTCCACCACCTCGTCGCCGGTGGTGACCAGGAGGACCCGGAGGGAGGGGCGGACGGGCACCTCCGTGTAGCCCATCGCCGCCAGCAGTCCCAGCTGGCCGGGGCCGAGGCAGGTCCCCGCGCCGAGGGCAAGCTCGCCGGAGCGGATGTCGCTGCCGGCGTCACGCACGAACGTTCCGGCGGCCGCGGCCGGCAGCTGGACCGTGGCGGGCTCCCCCGGCGCCGGGAAGGAATCGGGCACGGCCTGCTCGATGGGAACGACGGCGTCGGCCCCGGCCGGCATCATCGCGCCGGTCATGATCGGGGCGGCCGTGCCGGCGGCCAGTTCCGCCGGTGCGGCACCGGCCGGGACGGGCGCGACGACGCGCAGTTCCCTGCCGCCGTCGGGCACGTCGGCGCTGCGGACCGCGAAGCCGTCCATCTGCGAGTTGGCGAAGGGGGGAAGGTCCAGCGGCGCCAGGATGTCGGCGGCGAGCCCCCGGCCCAGGGCTTCGAGCAGCGGGAGCCGTTCCACCCGCCCCTCGGTGCGCAGGGGGGCCAGCAGGGCCCGCACTTTGTCCCGGTGCGCTTGAACGCTGACATGCCTTGTCTCGGTGCGGTGCATGCGTTTCCTGACCTCTACTCGGCTCGCTAGGACTTCACGTCAACTCTAACCGTGTGGTAACCCGTGGCTCCGTTCGGCGCGACCGGGGCGGATTCCTCGGCCTGCGGCACGCCGTCGAGGGCTGTGGCCCGGACCTGGACCTCATATTGCCCCGGCTCCAGCGGCAGGGCCAGCTTCCACTGGTACCAGGTGTCCTTGGAGATGCCGGGGGCCAGCCCGGCCTGATGCCAGTCGCCGCGGTTGACCCGCAGCTCCACCTTGCCGATGCCCGTGTGCTGGGCCCACGCGACGCCGCCGAAGATAACCGTCCCGCCCTTCACGTTGGCCCCGTCGCGCGGCACGTCGATGCGGGACGATGTCTTGATGGGGCCGCGCTCGCTCCAGCCGCGGGGCGTCCAGTAGGCGACGTCGTCCGCGTACCGGGTCACTTTGAGTTCGGTGACCCACTTCGTGGCGGAGACGTAGCCGTACAGCCCGGGCACGATCATCCGGACGGGGAATCCATGTTCGAGCGGGAGCGGTTCCCCGTTCATGGCGACGGCCAGCAGCGCGTCGCGGTTGTCCGTGAGGGCCTCCAGCGGGGTCCCTGCCGTCCAGCCGTCCGTGCTGCGGGAGAGCACCATGTCCGCCCCGGGCTTGGGGCCGGCCATGGCGAGCAGTTCGCGCACCGGCCAGCCGAGCCAGCGGGCGTTGCCGATCAGGTCCCCGCCGACCTCGTTGGAGACGCAGGCGATGGTCACGTGCCGTTCCGTCAGGGGTTTGGCCAGGAGGGTGGCGTAGTCGAGCTCAATCTCCCGTTCCACCAGGCCCGTGACTTTCAGCGTCCATTCCGCCGGGTCCACCAGGGGAACGCGCAGGGCGGTGTCGATCCGGTAGAAATCCCTGTTCGGTGTCACGAGCGGGCCCAGTCCGTCCAGCCGGATCTCGGCGCCGGCCGGGATGGGCGGCGCGGGAGCGGCGGGCACGGGGAGGACAAGCTTGCTGCGCACGTCGCTGACGACGGCGGCAGCTCCCCTGAGGGTGGAGGCGAGCACACCGGCGACGGCGGCAACCGCGGCTGTCCCGCCCAGCGCCAGCAGGAACCGGCGCCGGGCGGGCCCGGCGTCGTTGGCTGTGGCATCTGCACGCGCCACGGCAGGGGCGTCCTGCGGGGCCGGTTCAACCGGTGGTGTTTCCGGCGGGCCGGACGCCACCGCCGGTCGCCGGCCGGCATCGGGTTGCCACTCCAACAGTTTCCGGATGAGATACCGCAACAGCGCGATCCCCACCAGTGCCACCAGCACCGGGACGGGGATGGCGTTGGCGGTCAGGTCGGCCCGGCTCAGCACGGCCACGAGCCCTACCGCGCCGAACACCGCGATGAGAATCACCCCGGCGAAACGGCGCCGCACTTCGAGGACTCCGGAGAGCGCCGCGAGCGCGGCGATGACCAGTGCCATGCCGCCTAGCAGTGCCACCTTGTCCGCCGTGCCGAACAAGGAAATGGCCCACTCCTTGACGCCCGGCGGGACGGTGTCGATCACGGCCCCGCCGACGGCCGTCACCGGAGACACCGTGGGGCTCACCAGGCTGGCCGTGAGTTCACCGAGGACCACCGCCGCCCCCACAGCCACCAGTCCGGCCCCGGCGGCCCACAGGTCCCGGGACTGCCGCTGCCGGTCTCCCGGTTCCGTATGCTGTTCCCTGCCGGCGAGTGTTCCGCCGGTTTCCTTCCCCTGCCCGTCAAAGCCGACGCCGCTGCTCACTGTGCCCGTCCCGTCCGGAGTTTTTCCTCTACCGCGTCGCGCGGAATCCTGTTGCGTGTGCCCTGGGCTGCTGCTGCCGGGGCTGCTGCTCCCCCGGCATCAGGCTCCGCGGCAGAAGTGCCGTGGCTGCCACCCGGCTCCTGGCCGGCTGCTCCCTGGCCGGGGAGCAGCAGCGAGAACCGGCATCCGCCGTCGACGTTCTCCACGGTGACGGTGCCTTGATGGGCGCTGACGATTCCGGCGACGATGCTCAGGCCAAGGCCGGCGCCGCTGTAGCGCATGACGCCCGCCGGCTCATCCGGCCCGGGTGCCCGGAAGCCGTCGCCCGGGGCCGCGCCATCAGGGGCCATACCGTCCAGTCCGTCGTCCGGGGCGGCCCAACGGCCGGCCTGCCGCCGCGCCGGGTCCTTCTGCCAGCCGGTTTCGAACACATGCGGGAGGTCCGCTTCCGGGATTCCGCCGCAGCCGTCGGTGACCGCGACGACGGCCCGGTCACCGTCCCGGCCGACTTCCACGGTGACCCGGGAGCCGGGTCTGCTGTGGACGATCGCGTTGAGCACGACGTTCCGTATGGCACGCCCCATCGAGGGGCCGTCGGCGAGGGCAAGGCTTTCCCGTTGGCCGCCGCCGTCGAGCGTAATACTGTGCTGCTCCGCCAGCGCGGCGAGGTCGGCAATGGCGTCGCTGGCGAGGTCGTACAGGTCCAACGGTTCGGCTTTGAGCCGCATCGTTCCGGCATGGATCTTCGACAGTTCCAGGAGGTCGTTGACCATGCCGGCCATGAGGTCGGTCTGCGCGATGAGTTTGCGGTAATAGCCGGGGACGTCCGCGGCCATCCCGTCTTCCAGGGCCTCGGTCATGGCGCGCATGCTCGCCAGCGGCGTCCGCAGGTCGTGGGAGATCCAGCTGACCAGTTCGCGGCGGGCGTTTTCGACGGCTGCCTCCCGCTGCCGGGAGGCCTCCAGCATCCGGCTGCTGGATTCGAGCTCGGCGGCGAGGGCGGCAAGTTCGTGGCTCATCACCGGGGACTGGATCCCGGGGCTCTCGCCGCGGCCGATGCTCCGGGCAGCCTCGACCAGCGCCTTGGCGTTCCGCGAGACCCTCGATCCGAGCACGAGCGCGATCGAAACAGCCACGGCGGACGCCACGGCCAGGACGTACCACATCACTTCGAGGTCCCGGGCCGAGATGAACATGGCATTGAAGGCGCTGACCATTCCGGCCGTCAGGACCGCTACGGCGGCGAGCACCACCACACAGATCTGGACCGCGAACGAGGCCCGGCGCAGGGATTTCAGGATGAGCAGCGACGCGGCCCCGATCACGGCTCCCCAGGCCATGGCCCAGCCGATGATGGTCAGGAGTTCAGAGGTCTGCATCGGCGGACTCCTCCTCGTCGCTGGGGTCCAGCCGGTAACCCACGCCCCAGACCGTTTTCAGGACGGAGGGGCGGGTGGGGTCGTCCTCGATCTTCTCCCGCAGCCTCCGCACGTGCACCGTGACAGTGGACAGGTCCCCGTAGTCCCAGCCCCAGACCGCTTTCATGAGTTCCTCGCGGCTGAAGACCTGCCGGGGACGGCGGAGCATGAAGGCCAGCAGGTCGAACTCCCGGGCCGTCAGC
Organism: Arthrobacter sp. I3; assembly: GCF_000520575.1. NCBI lineage: Bacteria > Bacillati > Actinomycetota > Actinomycetes > Micrococcales > Micrococcaceae > Arthrobacter > Arthrobacter sp. I3. Next base: position 12,384 of record NZ_KI914938.1, on the reverse strand, counting down.
GCCAGGGGCGTGCCGTGGCGTGAGACGGTGCGGGCGGCCGGGTTGAGGTCGAAACCGCCTACTTCGACGGAGGGCTCCGGGCTGAATTCGGGAATGCTCCTGCGCAGGACCGACCGGACCCGCAGTACCAGCTCGCGGGGCGAGAATGGCTTGGTGACGTAGTCGTCCGCGCCGGCTTCCAGGCCGAGGATCCGGTCGTCTTCCGTTCCGAGGGCAGTGAGCATGATGACCGGGACACTGTGTGCGGCACGGAGCCGGCGGCAGACTTCCACACCGTCCAGGCCCGGCAGCATCCGGTCCAGCAGGACGAGGTCCGGGCGGCGTTCGGCCGCAAGGCGCAGGGCTGTGAACCCGTCGGCGGCGAGGACCACCTGGTATCCCGCCTGAACGAGGTAGTCCCGGACCACTCCGGCGATGGTCGGTTCGTCCTCGACGAGAAGGATGCGCCGGTACTCCGTTGCGTCCGGGGCCGGCTGGGTCTTGTTCACGCTTCCAGCATAGGTTCGCCGCCACGGTCCGGGCAGGGCTCCGGACCCCCGCGGGACATCGTTCCCGAATCTGTAATATCCGTGCCGTCATGCGGCTGTGACGTGGGCCGCGAGGTGGCGTAGCCTGACTCTATGACAGTTCAACTGGGTATGCCCCAGCCCCGCGCGGCAGGCAGTCCCGGAGCGGGAATGCCTGCTGCAGCCGCGCTGTCCGGGCGTCCGGAGGGCCTGCCTGCCGGGCTCGTGGATCGCTACGGCCGCCGCGCCACGGACATGCGCCTCTCACTGACGGACAAGTGCAATCTGCGTTGCACCTATTGCATGCCGGCCGAGGGCCTGGAATGGCTGTCCAAGCAGGCGGTGATGTCGGCGGAGGAAATCGTCCGGATCGTACGGATCGGCGTCGACATGCTCGGCGTGCGCGAACTGCGGCTGACCGGCGGCGAGCCCCTGGTGCGGGCGGACCTGCTGCAGATCATCGCCGCGCTCCGCCAGGCCCACCCCGACCTGCCAATCTCGATGACCACCAACGCCGTCGGCCTGGACAAGAAGGCCGCCGGACTCAAAGCCGCGGGACTGACCAGAATCAACGTCTCGCTCGACTCCCTGCATGAAGAAACCTTTACCAAGCTGACCCGCCGGCCCTTCCTGGACAGGGTCCTCGCTGGCGTCGACGCCGCCTGGGCCGCAGGCCTGGGCCCGGTCAAGCTCAACGCTGTACTCATGCGCGGGATCAACGACGCCGAGTCACCGGCCCTCCTGGCCTGGGCACTGGACCGCGGCTATGAACTGCGCTTCATCGAACAGATGCCGCTCGACGCGGACCACGGCTGGACCCGGCGGAACATGATCACCGCCGCGGAGATCCGCGAACTGCTCTCGGTCGACTACGTGCTCAGTTCCGACCCGCGGGACCGCGACGGCGCCCCGGCGGAACGGTTCGAAGTCCGGGCCCGGGTTCCCGGCACCGACCGCGCCACCGGCCCTCTGCTCGGCACTGTGGGCATCATCGCCTCCGTCACGGAGCCGTTCTGCTCGGACTGCCGCCGGACGCGCATCACCGCCGAGGGCAAGATCATGAGCTGCCTGTTCTCGCGCGAGGAAGTGGATCTGCTGGGGCTGCTGCGCGAGGGGGCCAGCGACGAACAGCTCGCCGAACGCTGGCAGGATGCCATGTGGATCAAGCCCAAGGCCCACGGCATGGACCACGTGGGCCTCGACGCGCCCGACTTCGTCCAGCCGGACCGCAGCATGAGCGCCATCGGAGGCTGATTTTTTTCGTGAATGTACGCTACTTCGCTGCCGCACGCGCTGCCGCCGGCGTGGATGAAGAACGCTACGACCTCGCCGACGGCGACACCCTCGCCTCGCTGCTCGAGGCGATCCTCGCCGTCGAGCGCCCCGAACCGCCGGCCGGTACGCCGCCGCTGGCCCGCATCCTGTCCCGCTCCAGCTTCCTGCTCAACGAAGTTGCCGTGCGGGACCATGCCGCGTCGCTCAAGCCGGCCGACGTCGTCGACGTGCTGCCGCCGTTCGCCGGCGGCTAGGCACAGCACAGCTGGGCCCGGCACTGGCGGGCTATCGCGTGGACCGAACCGGTCCTAGAGTGTGGACTACCCCGCGGCAGGCGACAAACAATCAGGAGAGCGCCATGTTCACACTGCAGATTGAGCACAGGATCAAGGATTTTGGCATGTGGAAGACCGCCTTCGACCGTGATCCGGTGAACCGGGCGGCGTCTGGTGTCACTGCGTACCGGATCAGCCGCCCGGTGGACGACCCGCACTATGTGGTGGTCGAGTTGGACTTCGACCAACGCGAGCAAGCGGAAGCCTTGTTGGCCAATCTTCAGGCGAAGGTCTGGAACTCCGCCGACGCCGCCCCGGCCCTACAAGGGGCTCCAAAGACCCGGATCCTCGAAGCCGCATCCTGAGACCTCACACCGGGACGGAGGCGCTCTCAGCGACGCGGCGGCACACGGTGGTCATGAAGGGCGTGAAGTCACTCGCCCTGCCCAGGCGGAGACCGGCGGTGTGAGTCAGTTCGCCGTCGTCCACCCGGAAGGTGTGCCGTGCGGTGCCGCGGTCACTCCGGCGTTCCACGGTCAAGGTGCCGTCTTCCATGCTGGCGCGCGCGGGTCCCTCGGGCGGCAACCCCAAGCTGTTGACGTGGTACCAGAAGGCCTCGGGATGGTCCGGGTCCGTCGTGAAGACACCGTGGCCTTCGGACCGGGTCCCGTCCGCATCCGTGTGCCGGTAGCTCTGGGTGACCGCAAGCCCGGCGGCTGCCCGGGAAAAGATAATCTCGGTGTCCGCGGTGCGCGCCGGACCCCACGCGGTTGCCTCCCAGTGCGTGGTTCCCGTCCAATGGCCCAGGAACCCCTCAAGCGCCTCGCATGCACTGCCTGGCAGCGGCCGGTCCACAGTTTCTCCCATATGGAGTTCCTCCCGAGTGACCCCGCCACCATCATGACGCCGCGCCAGTTGGAATGTCTAGGCCAGGAGCCCGAACGTCTCGGTTTCCTCGAACGGCCCCACCACTGTGACGGTCCGCGGGGCTGCCGCGAGCTCACGGGCGAGTTCCTGGACCTCCGCGGCTGTGACGGCCTTGATCTGGCGGAGGGTCTCATCGATGTCCTGGTACTCGCCGGACACCAGTTCCGCGCGGCCCAGCCGGGACATTCGGGAACCGGTGTCCTCCAGCGCCAGCACGATTCCGCCGCAGAGCTGCCCCTCCGCCTTGCGGAGCTCCTCGTCTGAGATGCCGTCGGCAGCCAGCTTGTCCAGTTCAGCGCCCAGCAGATCAATGACCTGCCGGACCTTTGACGGGGTGCATCCGGCGTACATGCCGAAATAGCCGGCATCGGCGTAGGAGGAGGCGAAAGAGTAGGTCGAGTAGACGAGTCCGCGCTTTTCCCGGACCTCCTGGAAGAGGCGGGAGGACATGCCGCCGCCGAGGACGGCGTTGAGCACACTCATCACAAAGCGGCGGCCGTCGGTGGCGACCAGCGACGGGCAACCCATAATGATGTTGGCCTGCTCCACCTGCCTCTTGACCACATGCAGGCCGGCCGTGCCGGTGATCGATGCACGTTCGGTGGAGCGGCGCTGCACGGGGGCGGCCGCGGCCTCAAGGGTCCAGCCGGCGGAGTGCAGGGCATCCACCACGAGCCCGCAGACGACGTCGTGGTCCAGGCCGCCGGCCGCGGTGACCACGAGCTCGTCGGGACGGTAGTAGCGGCGGTAGTGGTCCCACACCGAGTCGCGCGCCACGGCCCGGATGGCTGCCGGCGTGCCGCCGATGGGGCGGCCCAGCGGGTGCGTTCCCAGCACGGCGGCCACGAAGTTCTCGTGCGCGACGTCGGTGGGATCGTCGCTGTCCATGGCGATTTCCTCGAGGATGACGTCCCGCTCCTGCTCCATCTCCTGCGGGTCCAGGACCGCGCCGGTGATCATGTCCGCAATGACGTCGATCGCCATGGGAAGGTCCGTGTCCAGCACGCGGGCGAAGTAGCAGGTGCTCTCCTTCGCGGTGGCCGCATTGGATTCCCCGCCGACCTCGTCGAAGGCCGAGGCGATCTCCAGCGCGGTGCGGCGCTTGGTGCCCTTGAAGAGCAGGTGCTCCAGGAAGTGCGTTGAGCCGTGCTGGCCGGGAGCCTCGTCGCGGGAGCCGACGCCGACCCAGAAACCGATCGTGGCAGAGCGCTGGCCCGGCATCGCTTCGGTGAGGACGCGGACGCCGCCGGGCAGGACCGAGCGTCGCACCTCAGAGCCGCCGTCGGCGCCGTGGATCAGGGTGTCAGCGTGCTGGTTCTGCTCTAGCGGCAGGGGGACGACAGTCATCAAGGCCTTTCATTGAACACATGCCAAATCTGCCTGCCATCCTACCTTTAACAGCAGCGGGGCCGGTGGTTGATCCACCGGCCCCGCTTTTTGACTCAGGAGAGACTACTCTGCGGCGTCCGCGGAGACCTCGGCGTTGTCAGCGCTTTCCGTGTTTCCTGCATTTTCCGCGCCAGCCTCCTCAGCCACTACGGGCGAGAGGGACAGCTTTCCGCGATCGTCGATCTTGGTGATTTCCACCTGGATCTTCTGGCCCACGGAGACGACGTCGTCGACGTTGTCCACGCGCTTGCCACCGGCGATCTTGCGCAGCTCGGAGATGTGCAGGAGGCCGTCCTTGCCCGGGGTCAGGGAAACGAAGGCGCCGAAGGTCGTGGTCTTGACGACCGTGCCCAGGTAGCGCTCACCGATTTCCGGGATCTGCGGGTTGGCGATGGCGTTGATCGCGGACCGTGCTGCGTCGGCAGACGGGCCGTTGGTGGCGCCAATGTAGACAGTTCCGTCGTCCTCGATCGAGATGTCGGCTCCGGTGTCTTCCTGGATCTGGTTGATCATCTTGCCCTTCGGGCCGATGACCTCGCCGATCTTGTCAACCGGGATCTTGACCGCGATGACGCGAGGCGCGAACTCGGAGAGCTCGTCCGGGGTGTCGATCGCGGAGTTCAGGACGTCCAGGATGTGCAGGCGGGCTTCGCGGGCCTGCTTCAGGGCGGCGGCCAGAACCGAGGCCGGGATGCCGTCGAGCTTCGTGTCCAGCTGGATGGCCGTGACGAACTCGGAGGTACCGGCAACCTTGAAGTCCATGTCACCGAAGGCATCTTCGGCGCCGAGGATATCGGTCAGGGCGGCGTAACGGGTCTGGCCGTCGACCTGGTCGGAGACCAGGCCCATGGCGATACCGGCAACAGCAGCCTTCAGCGGCACGCCTGCGTTCAGCAGGGACAGCGTGGAGGCGCAGACGGAACCCATCGACGTCGAACCGTTGGAGCTGAGAGCCTCAGACACCTGGCGGATGGCGTAGGGGAATTCCTCGCGGGACGGCAGCACCGGCATGATGGCGCGCTCTGCGAGGGCACCGTGGCCGATTTCGCGGCGCTTCGGGGAACCGACGCGGCCGGTCTCGCCGGTGGAGTACGGCGGGAAGTTGTAGTTGTGCATGTAGCGCTTGCGCGTCACGGGAGACAGCGAGTCGATCTGCTGTTCCATCTTGAGCATGTTCAGCGTGGTGACACCCATGATCTGGGTCTCGCCGCGTTCGAAGATGGCCGAGCCGTGGACGCGGGGCAGAACCTCAACCTCGGCGGTGAGCTGGCGGATGTCCGTCAGGCCGCGGCCGTCGATGCGGATCTGGTCCTTGAGGATGCGCTGGCGCACAACCTGCTTGGTGACGGAGCGGAAGGCTGCGGACAGCTCCTTCTCGCGGCCTTCGAACTGGCCGGCCAGGGAAGAGGTGACCTCGTCCTTGAGCTCGTCGGACGCGGTGTCGCGTTCCTGCTTGTCGGCGATCTGGAAGACAGCGGCCAGCTTCTCGGCGGCAGCGGACTCCACGGCGGCGTAGACGTCGTCCTGGTAGTCCAGGAAGACCGGGAACTCGACGGTCGGCTTGGCGGCGCGGGCTGCCAGGTCGGACTGTGCTTCGCAAAGGGCCTTGATGAACGGCTTGGCAGCCTCGAGACCCTCGGAGACAACCTCTTCGGTCGGGGCGGTGGCGCCCTGTTCCTTGATGAGGTTCCAGGAGTTGTCGGTGGCTTCGGCTTCAACCATCATGATGGCGACGTCGTCACCGGCGATGCGGCCGGCGACGACCATGTTGAAGACGGCGTTCTCGAGCTGGGAGTGCTTCGGGAACGCAACCCACTGCGAGCCGTTCTCGTCGGCAACGAGGGCAACGCGGACGCCGCCGATCGGGCCGGAGAAGGGCAGGCCGGAAAGCTGGGTGGACATCGAGGACGCGTTGATCGCGACGACGTCGTAGAGCTCGTCCGGGTTGATGGACAGCACGGTGACGACGATCTGGACTTCGTTGCGCAGGCCCTTGACGAACGCGGGGCGCAGCGGGCGGTCCATGAGGCGGCAGGCCAGGATGGCTTCCGTGGAGGGACGGCCTTCGCGGCGGAAGAACGAGCCCGGGATGCGGCCGGCGGCGTACATACGCTCTTCGACGTCGACGGTCAGCGGGAAGAAGTCGAAACCTTCACGCGGGTGCTTGCCGGCGGTGGTTGCGGACAGCAGCGCGGTCTCTTCATCGATGTAGACCATCGCTGCGCCGGCTGCCTGCTTGGCAAGGCGGCCGGTTTCAAAGCGGATTACACGCTTGCCGAAGCGGCCATTGTCAATGATTGCTTCTGAGAACTGGATTTCGGGACCCTCCATAGAGAGTCACCTCCGTTTCTTGGTTCACGGAGCCCAGCCGCATCAACCCAGCCCAGCATCTGTCTACTGGCCTGCACTGCACCCGGTCATCGATCGAGACCCACGGGCCGGGCCTCATTCCTTGAGGCCGTTCCCGGGGATCACTACCGAGGACCGCGAATGCGTGATGCGGTTGATCCTCCTGTTTAGTTTTTTCCTGAAGAAGGCGGCCCTTTCCGGTCCGGAAGGGGCCGCCCCTTAAAGCTGACTAGCGACGCAGGCCGAGGCGCTCGATGAGCTTACGGTAGCGGGTGATGTCAGTGTTCTTGAGGTAGGTGAGCATGCGCTTGCGACGACCAACCATGGCCAGCAGACCGCGCTGGGTGTGGTAATCGTGCTTGTGCTCCTTCATGTGCTCAGTGAGATCCTTGATCCGCTGAGTCAGGACTGCAACCTGAACCTCCGGCGAACCGGTGTCGCCCTCGGACGTTGCGAAATCCTTGATGATGGACTGCTTTACAGCGGCTTCAAGTGCCACAATAACTCCTAGAGATGTGCCGTGAGGCCCGAATCAGTAAATCACTGCCGGGGGTGCCGTCCCGGAATCCCCCGCCGAAGCCGGGCGTTCCGTACACAACAGGAGCCAGCCGCCACGGACTGCAGCCGGATCCAACGTTCAGTTTAGTGGCACGTCCGCGGTCTTGTCGAAACCGCCGGGCAGGGCCGCCGACTCTGCCGGCGCGCCGGCTGCCTGCGGCAGTTGCGGTTTTCCACTTTCCTGGGCTGAGAGCAGTTCGCGAATAGCGGCGACGCCCCGGTAAAGCTCCGCGAAGGATGTGCTGAGCGGCGAGAGCCCGATCCGGAGGCCCTGCGGGGCGCGGAAATCGGGAATCACGTCCTGGTCCCACAATGTGGCCGTCATTTCCCGGAAGGCCGGGTGGTCGATCGTCACATGGCTGCCGCGCAGTTCCGCCGCCCGCGGGGTGGACAGCTGCACGCCGGCCGGCCCCAGCCACGCGTCGTAAAGTTCGAGGGCATAAGCGGTCAGCAGCCGCGACTTCTCCCGGAGCGCAGCCATCCCCGCTTCCTCGATCAGGTCCAGGGTGCCGCGCATGGCGAGCATCCCGAAGATCGCCGGAGTGCCGCTGAGGAAGCCGCGGATGCCGGGGGCGGCCTCGTAGCCGGGACCCATCTCGAACGCGTCCTTGCGCCCCATCCAGCCCCAGATGGGCTGCTGCAGCCCGGCCAGGTGCCGTGCGTTGATGTAGGCGAACGCGGGCGAGCCCGGTCCCCCGTTCAGATATTTGTAGGTGCAGCCTGCCGCGAAGTCGACGTCGGCGTCGTCCAAAGCGATCTCTACAGACCCGGCGGAGTGGCACAGGTCCCACACCACCAGTGCGCCGGCGTCGTGGATTGCCGCGGTGATGCCCGGCAGGTCCGCGAGGAAGCCGGAGCGGTAGGCGATCTGGCTCAGGACCACGACGGCGGTGGACGGGCCGGTGGCATCCCGCACCTGCTCGACGGTGACGCCGGAGGCGGGATCGGCGTCGATCCAGCGCAGGGTCAGGCCTTCTTCACGGGCGATTCCCTCCACCAGGTAGCGGTCCGTGGGGAAATTATCCGTGTCCAGGACGATCTCGGTCCGGGCCGGATCGGTGACGGCTGCCAGCGCGGCGCGGATGAGCTTGTACAGCACCACGGTGGTGGAATCGGCAATGATCGTCTGCCCCGGCGCCGCGCCGAGCACGGCGCGGCCGAGCTGGTCGCCGATCTTCTCGGGCAGTTCGAGCCATTCCTCGTCCCAGCCCCGGATCAGGCGGCCGCCCCAGCTGTCCTGGATAAAGCTGCTGATGTCGGTGACGGTCCGCTTGAGCGGACGGCCCAGGGAGTTGCCGTCAAGGTAGGACAGGTCCGTGTCCGTGCCGACGAAGTGGTCGCGGTAGCCGGCCAGCGGATCCGCGGCGTCGAGCTCGAGGGCGCGCTGCCACAGGCTGTCCGTCGCTTCGGTGTTGGCGGAGATGCTCACTGGCCGATCTCCGTCCGCACGGCGAAGAGCTCGGGGAAGAAGGTCAGTTCGAGGGCCTTCTGCAGGAACGCGGCGCCGCTCGATCCGCCGGTGCCGGCCTTCATGCCGATGGTCCGCTGGACGGTGCGCAGGTGGCGGAAACGCCACAGCTGGAAGTTGTCCTCAAGGTCCACAAGTTCCTCGCAGGCCTCGTATGCGCCCCAGTTGTCGGCGGCGTTCTCGTAGATGTACTTGAACACCGGGACCAGTTCGGGGCAGAACTCGTGGGCCTTGGTGACGTCGCGCTCCAGCAGGGAGTCAGGAACGTCAAAGCCCTGGCGCTTGAGATAGGCGAGGAAATCGTCGTAGATGCTGGGGGCTTCGAGCAGTTCGCGCAGCATCTCGTGGGCCTCGGGGTCCGATTCGAACACCGGAAGCATCTTTGCGTTCTTGTTGCCGAGGAGGAACTCCACCGCACGGTACTGGCTGGACTGGAATCCGGACGAGTTGCCGAGGAAGCCGCGGAACTGGGAGTACTCGGTGGGCGTCAGGGTTGCCAGCACGGACCATTGCTCGGTGAGCGTCTTCTGAATGTGCTTGACGCGGGCGATCGCCTTCAGGGCGGACCCGAGGTCGTCCGACCGCAGCCACGCGGCGGCGCTGCGAAGCTCGTGCAATACCAGCTTCAGCCAAAGCTCCGTGGTCTGGTGCTGGATGATGAACAGCATCTCGTCGTGGTGTTCCGGGGTGCTGACCGGCTGCTGGGCGCTGAGCAGGGTGGGCAACTGCAGGTAGGACGCGTAGCTCATCCGCGCGCTGAAATCCCGGACAATGTCCTGGTCCAGTTCCCTCGTGTTTTTCTCGATGGTCACGTGTCTTGCCTTCCTTGCCAAGTGGCTGTGAATCAGCGCGGCTCCAGTGAATCAGAACATTGTCTGCGGGGGGGCCGACGCCGATCCGGCCCGGTTTTTAGTGGGCGAACAGGAGGTCGTGGGCCTGGACGACGTCCAGGCGCATCTGCTCCACCAAAGCTTCAGCCCCACGGTACGCCACCATGCCGCGGAGCCTGGCGACAAATTCCACCACAACTGTCTGGTCGTACAGATCGAAGTCGTCGGGAGACTCTTCCGGGCGGTCGATCACGTGGGCCTCGACCTGACGGCTCACGCCGTCGAACGTCGGGTTCGAGCCCACGGAGATGGCGGCGGGCCAGCGCGTGCCTGCCTGGTCCACGAGCCAGCCGGCGTAGATGCCGTCCGCGGGGATGTACCCGGTGGCCGTCGAGGAGAGGTTCGCGGTGGGGAATCCGAGGTCGCGGCCGCGTGCGGCACCGTGCACCACCTCGCCGCGCATCCGGTGCGGCCTGCCGAGGACGGCAGCGGCGGTGGCGACGTCGCCCGCGCGCAGGGCCTCGCGCACCCACGTGGACGAACAGCGGCGGTCCGTGCCGTCGTCGTCGTGGATGGGAAAGCCCTCTGAGCCGAATTCGCTGATGACCAGCACCTCGAACCCGAGCTTCTTGCCCAGCTCCTGCATGGTGGCGAGGTCGCCGGAATTGCCGCGGCCAAACCGGGCGTCGTGGCCGATCACCACGTGGCTGGCCTTGAGGCTGTCGACCAGCACTGTCGCGACGAATTCGTCGGGGGTGAGACTGGCGAGCTCCATCGAGTACTTCATTACCAGCACGGCGTCGAGGCCGAGCTCTCCGAGGGCCACGAGCTTGTCCTCCAGCCCCATGATCAGTTCGGGAGCCGATTCCGGGCGGTGTACCTGCGCGGGGTGCGGGTCGAAGGTGATGGCGACCGCGCGTGCGTGGTTCAACCGGGCGGTCCGGATGAGCTGCGACAGCACCTGCTGGTGGCCGCGGTGCACGCCGTCGAAATTGCCGAACGTGACAACCGAAGGACCAAAGTCCGCCGGGACCTCGGACAGATCGTTCCAGATGTGGACCATCAACCTCGCCTTTTGCTGCCTGCCATGAACTCCTCCGGAGCGACCGTGCCGGCTCCGGAACTCTCTTAGATTACCCGCAATCCGGGCAACTCCCGGACGGTCCGCCGGGCTCCCGGGGCATCCGCGTAAAGGCCCCGCCGGAGGAACCTCGGTTAATCGGCAGCAGGGCGAAGGTGTGAGGCGGGCGCGCACTATCGCCCGAGCAAAAGCCGCCGCTCGCTGTCGCGCACCGTCTGTTTCCGCCAATTCCGCCAATGCAGCAGCACGGCGACGAGGATGAGGGGGACGTGGAGCCCAGGCAGGATATTCGCTAACCACCGCGGCAGGTAGATGTCCGTGACGGAGCCGGAGCCGTCGCCAAGATTTTTCGCGACGACGGTCAGCGGGCATTGGAAGCCGGTGCCCGCAAAAATCAGCGATTCGCTGGCAACCACGACGGCGGCAGCCCTCGTTTTCCGGTCATTTCGGCCCGTGATGCCGGCGTACAGGACGTAAGCCATACAGGCCTCGATCACGAGCCAGGCAAGGGTGTGGAGCGTCTTCACTGCCCGCAGCATCAGACTGCGCTGGTCCATGCCTCCACCCTAGGCCCGCCCGGGCGCGCATGCTTGGGACTTTCGGCCCGGTGCAGGGAGCCCGGCGACGGAGGGCGCCGATTTCTGGGGTCCCACCGAGTCAGTCGAGGCGAGCTTCAGTCCAGGCGAGGGGTCACTCCAGGCGGAAGTATCTGTTCCGGCGGGGCGTCCGGGCTGGGTCGAGGTGGAGTGGCGGGATGAACCAGGGAATCCCGGTGCGCATCTGGATGCTCCAGTGTTCCTTATGTATCACGTGGTGGTGATGGGAACAGAGCAGGGTTCCGTTGCCGGTTCCGGTGGTTCCGCCGCGGGACCAGTAGGTGATGTGGTGGGCCTCGCACCAGGATGCCGGAATGGTGCATTGCGGGAAGGCGCAGCCCCGGTCCCGGGCCGTGATGGCCTTGCGGATGTGGGGCGGGAAGACGCGGGAGGCGCGGCCGATGTCCAGGATCTGGCCCTCGCCGCCGAGGACGACGGGGATGATGTCCGCGTCGCAGGCGATTTTGCGGATGGTGGACGCGGTGACGGGGCCGGTGAACAGCAGCGTCCCGGTGCCGTGCTGTGCGGTGTTGGCAGGGGCGCCTGTTTCGGCGGGAGTCGTCCCGAGCCGGGTGAGCAGGTCCCGGTAATCGATGGTGGCCATGACCTGGGGCCGGAGCCCGCCGGCCGCGGGCAGCGCTCCGGCGGCGAGGGCTGCCTTGCACGCGCCGACCAGGCCGTCGAGCAGCCGTTGGGGCCGGGAGCGGAGGTCCAGGGACGGCAGCGCGGGGTCCTCCCGCGGGGCGGGCTCATCAGCCGCGCAGGGCGCATCCGCCGCCGCGGACCCGTCACCAGGTCCGGTGGCGGTGCTTTCGCCGGTGCGGGGGGTTGGTGGCGGTGTTCATCACGGTGATCAGGTGTTCGAACTGGTCCGTGGTGGCGAAGATTTCCAGGTGCTGCAGGCCGTGCCGGGGTTTGCGGAGGAAGGCGCCCTGGAGCTGGCGGAGCAGTTCCTCGGAGGGTTCGGCGCCGTCCTGGTCCAGCGCCTCGGCCCAGCTGCGGCTGACCCGGGCCAGGAAGTCGGCGTCGTTCTCGGCCGCGGTGCGGGTCAGGGCGTGCTCCATCGCCGCCGCGGCCTCCGGGAGGCAGGCGTGCCGGACCCGGTCCAGGGCGAGCGTGATGACGGTCGC
>NZ_KI914937.1:30489-34796 GCF_000520575.1 Arthrobacter sp. I3 | reverse complement strand
TCGACGTCTGCCACACCGCACCCGTCCCCGACGAGTTCAAACACAGCCGGCTGGACCCAGGCACCGGCTCCGGCCAAGGGCCACTCCGGCAACTCCTCTCTCGAGGCAACCTCGACGTTGGAACCGGCCGGCCTGTCCCCGCTGGTCGGCTGGGGCATCGGCCTGGTGGCGCTCTCGTTCGGCGCCGGCGCCGCGGTCCTCCGGATGCGCCGGGGCTGACAGGACCCGCCTCCCGCGGACGCGCCCCCGCCTCCCGCGCCCCGCATGTGAAATAAAGCACTTCTACGCGTTGTAGAAGTGCTTTTTTTCGACTTAGTTGGGGAGAGGAGGCAGACTGGTATACATGAGCCACACTTCTGCCGAATCTGTCACTAAAACCGGAATGTCAGCCCCCGGAGAATCAGTCGCCGGGGCATCGGCGCCCGAAGATTCAACTGAGCAGTTCTTCACCCTTTGGACCGTATTCAAGCGGTCAGCGGACATCCTGCGCGGCGCCGATGCCGCTGAGGACTTCGAGGCCCTGATGACTGGTATACATGAGCCACACTTCTGCCGAATCTGTCACTAAAACCGGAATGTCAGCCCCCGGAGAATCAGTCGCCGGGGCATCGGCGCCCGAAGATTCAACTGAGCAGTTCTTCACCCTTTGGACCGTATTCAAGCGGTCAGCGGACATCCTGCGCGGCGCCGATGCCGCTGAGGACTTCGAGGCCCTGATGAAAAGCCTCGCCGACGCCGGAGTTGTCCACCGCGGCAGCTACGACGTCTCGGCGATGCGGGCCGACGCGGACATCATGGTCTGGCTGCACGGTCCCCGGCCGGAAGCGCTGCAGCGGGCAGTGCGGGACATCCGGCGCAGCAAGCTGTTCGCCGGCACCGAGATCGTCTGGTCCGCCATGGGCGTGCACCGGGAGGCCGAGTTCGCCAAGAACCACACCCCGGCGTTTTCCCGCGGTGTGGAACCGGCGGAATGGCTCTGCGTCTACCCCTTCGTCCGCTCCTACGAGTGGTACCTGCTCCCGGACGCCGAGCGCGGCGCCATGCTCCGCGACCACGGCATGCTGGGCCGCGATTTCCCCCAGGTCATCTCCAACACCGTCTCCTCCTTCGCCCTCGGCGACTGGGAATGGATCCTCGGACTGGAAGCCCCCGAGCTCGTGGACCTCGTGGACCTGATGCGCCACCTGCGCGCCACCGAAGCCCGGCACCACGTCCGCGAGGAAATCCCCTTCTACACCGGCCGCCGCGTCACCGCCGCCGAGATCGCCGAGGTCCTGGCATGAGCCCGATCGATCCGCAGGAATCCGCCGCCCCGGTAACCGCCGTGAACACCGTCACCGAGGCCGGCCGGATGGCCCCCAAGGAGTACGACGCCGTGCTCCTCGCCTCGTTCGGCGGGCCCGAAGGCCAGGAGGACGTCATCCCGTTCCTCCGCAACGTCACCCGCGGCCGCGGCATCCCCGACGAACGGCTCGAAGAGGTCTCGCACCACTACCGCGCCAACGGCGGCATCAGCCCCATCAACGGACAGAACCGTCAGCTCAAGGCCGGCCTCGAGGCCGAACTTGCAGCCAGCGGCATCGCGCTGCCGGTGTTCTGGGGCAACCGCAACTGGGACCCGTACATCCCGCAGACCCTGCAAGAGATCTACGACGCCGGCCACCGCAAGGTGCTCATGCTCACCACGAGTGCCTACTCCTGTTACTCCAGCTGCCGCCAGTACCGCGAGGACATCGGCATGGCGCTGACCGAAACCGGGCTCGACGGCAAGCTCGAGGTCGACAAGGTGCGCCAGTACTTCGACCACCCCGGGTTCGTGGAGCCCTTCATCGAGGGAACCGCCGCCGGCCTCGCCGACGTCCGTGCCCAGCTGGCCGCGGCCGGCACCCCGGAAGCCCCCGTGCACATCCTGTTCGCGACGCACTCCATCCCGACCCGCGACGCCGAGGCCGCCGGCCGGTCCGAGGGCGAGCCGCGCACTTTTGAGGAAGACTCCGCCTACGCCGCACAGCACCTGGCCTCCGGCACCGAGATCATCCGCCGGGTGGAAGACGCGACCGGCCTGACCGCACCCTGGTCCCTCGTCTACCAGTCCCGCTCCGGCGCCCCGCACGTGCCGTGGCTCGAGCCGGACATCAACGACGCCATCGAGGAGCTCGCGGGCCAGGGCGTCAAGGGCATCGTGATTGTGCCGCTGGGCTTTGTCAGCGACCACATGGAAGTGGTCTGGGACCTGGACACCGAGGCGCTTGAGACCTGCGCCCGGCTGGAACTGGCCGCAACCCGTGTCCCCACGCCCGGAACGCACCGCAAGTTTGTCGCCGGGCTTGTCGACCTCATCTGCGAGCGGACCGTCGCGAACAACATTGCCGAGCGGCCGCACCTGACCAAGCTCGGCCCCTGGTACGACGTCTGCCGTCCCGGCTGCTGCGCTAACTTCCGCGGCGAAAAGCCCACCATCGCCGGAGCCGACACCACCGTCGGGACCGGACACGATCCCTACCCGGCCGCCCCCGCGGCGGCGGGAAGGGCAGCCGCGGCTGCTGCGGCGGCGGGGCAGGGGACCGCATGAGCGTCCGGATCGGCACGCGCGCCAGCAAACTCGCCCTGACCCAGACCCAGCAGACCGCGGACCAGCTGGCCGCCATCGGCGGGTTCCCCGTGGAGCTGGTCCATATCCGGACCGACGGCGACGTCCTCAAAGGCTCGCTGTCGCAGATGGGCGGTACCGGCGTCTTCGTCGCCGCGCTCCGCGACGCCCTGTTGCAGAACACCTGCGATATCGCCGTGCATTCGCTCAAGGACCTCCCGACCGGTCCGGCCCTCGGCCTGAGCCTCGCGGCCACACCCCAACGCGTCGACGTCCGGGACGTGCTGTGCGCCCGCGACGGGCTGAAGCTCGCCGACCTGCCCAGCGGCGCGAGCGTCGGCACCGGTTCCCCGCGCCGCGCGGCCCAGCTCCGTGCCGTGCGTCCGGACCTGGACATCCGCGACATCCGCGGCAACGTGGACACCCGGCTGGGACGCGTTCCCGGGCTGCCGGGTAACACGAACGATGCCGTCGTTGACGGCAAGTCGAACGACCTCGACGCCGTCGTTCTCGCAGCCGCCGGACTGCACCGGATTGGCCGGCTCGACACGGTCAGCGAATACCTTGAGACGGACATCATGCTGCCGGCCGCCGGGCAGGGTGCCTTGGCGATCGAATGCCGGACCGCCGACGCTCCCCGCAGGGCCGGGTCCACGGAGGGCTCCCAGGGCGTGCTGGCGCAGGCCCTCGCGGCCCTCGATGATCCGGACACCCGGCTCGCCGTCACGGCCGAACGGGCTTTGCTGGCCCGGCTGGAGGCCGGATGCGCCGCCCCGGTGGGAGCCTACGCCTACCGCAAGGGCAGCATGCTGTACCTCGAAGCGGTGGTCTGCGCCGTCGACGGCACGGCAACCGTCCGCGACAAGAAAGCCACCGACGGCCTCACCGAGGTCGGGGCAACGCTGCTCGGGATCGAGCTGGCGGAAGTCCTGCTGGCCCGAGGCGCCGCGGACATCGCGGACCTGGCAGCTTCCTGAACCGCGGATCCAGCACTTCATGGCACCCCACAGCGACCGCAACCACACGGGCGGCCCAACCGGCATGAGGGTGCCGGAGGGCGCCCGCGTGCTGGTTGCCCGCAGCCCGGACCGCGCGGGGGAACTCGTCTCGGCCCTCCGCCGTGCCGGCGCCGAGCCGTTGCTGCTCCCGCTGATTGACTTTGAGCAGGCCAGCGACCAGCACTCCCTCGACGTCGCCTTCGACGCCCTCGGCGCCGGGGCCTACACGTGGCTCGTGATCAGCAGCGTGACCACGGTCCAGGCACTGGAGGCGAAAGCCGCCGAACGCGGCGCCTCCCTGAGCAACTGGCTGCCCGGCAGCATCCTCGTGGCCACGATCGGCCCGGCGACCCGCCGTGAGCTGGAGTCCCGGGGCATCAGCGTCGACCTTGCGCCCACGGGCCAGCAATCCGGCACGGGCCTGCTCGACATCTGGCCCGCGAACCAGGGCAGCGTGCTCCTGCCACAGGCGGACATAGCGGACCCGCGGCTGCGCAAGGGCCTCGAGGCCCGCGGTGCGGCCGTCCAGGCCGTCACCGCGTACAACACCGTCGACTATCCTGCCGATCCGCGCCGGGCGCTGCCCGCATTCCCACCGGCCCCGCCGCAGGCGACCTTGTCGCAGGGGATCAGTCCGGCCGGGCAGGACGCGCCGCCCACCGTGCTCACCACGGCCGAGGCGAAAACCGAAATCGGGGCCGGCCGGCTGCACGCCGTCG
>NZ_KI914937.1:26929-30389 GCF_000520575.1 Arthrobacter sp. I3 | reverse complement strand
TCGCCGCCTCCCCGAGCGCCGCCCGCCGCATCCACACGGACCTCGGCCCGCTGGGCACCTGCCGTTTCGTCGCCATCGGACGCTCGACGGCGGCCGAGGCGGCCTCCCTCGGACTCAGCGTCGACGCCGTCGCCGAAGAGCCGACGGCGTCCGGCCTGGTTGCCGCCGTCGTGCGGTCCCTTGACCACCAGCAGCCCCCATCGCATCCGTCAGCCGCAGAGCCCTCAGCAAAGGACACCATATGAGCTTCCCGACCCACCGCCCCCGCCGGCTCCGCACCACCCCGGCCATGCGCCGGCTGACGGCCGAACACCGGCTCTCAGCCTCGGAGCTCATCCTGCCGGCCTTCATCCGCGAAGGCCTGAGTGAGCCCAACCCGATCGCCTCGATGCCCGGCGTGCAGCAGCACACCACCGATTCGCTCAGGCGTGCCGCGGCCGAGGCTGTCCGGCTGGGCGTCGGCGGCATCATGCTGTTCGGCGTCCCCGCCGTCCGGGACGCGCGCGGGACGGCGTCGCTGGACCCCGACGGCGTGCTGAACAAAGCCATCCGGGACGTCCGCGCCGAGGTCGGCGACGACCTCGTGGTCATGAGCGACGTGTGCCTGGACGAATTCACCGACCACGGCCACTGCGGTGTCCTGGACGCCAACGGCTACGTCGACAACGATGCCACCCTGGAAATCTACGGCCAGATGGCGGTTGCCCAGGCCGACGCCGGCGCCCACGTCCTGGGCCCGTCGGGCATGATGGACGGCCAGGTCGCCGTGATCCGGCAGGCCCTCGAGGACGCCGGCCACGCCAACACCGCCATCGTGGCCTACGCCGCGAAATATGCCTCCGCGTTCTACGGCCCGTTCCGCGAGGCCGTCGACTCGCAGCTGACCGGCGACCGCCGCACCTACCAGATGGACGCCGCCAACCGCCGGGAGGCCATCCTCGAGGTGGACCTGGACCTGGCCGAAGGCGCCGACATGGTCATGGTGAAGCCTGCCATGAGCTACCTGGACATCCTCGGCGACGTCGCCGCCATGAGCCCGGTCCCCGTGGCCGCCTACCAGATTTCCGGCGAGTACTCGATGATCGAGGCCGCCGCCGCAAACGGCTGGATCGACCGCCGGGCCGCCATCACCGAGTCCGTCCTGGGCATCAAGCGCGCCGGCGCCAACATGGTGCTGACCTACTGGGCGAGCGAGCTCGCCGGCTGGCTGGAGGAAACCCGATGAACACGGCCCCCGAATCCGCGGACGCACCGCTCAATTCCATACCCACCGCGCCGGTGGGGCCCAACCGCATCCTCCTGGGCCTGAACACCTTCGGCGACGTCGGGGTCTTCCCGGACGGCCATCCCGTCCCGCACGCCCAGGTGCTGCGCCAGCTCCTGGAACAGGCCGAACTCGCTGACCAGATCGGCCTGCACGCCCTCGCGGTGGGGGAGCACCACCGCCGCGACTTCGCGGTCTCCGCCCCGGAGGTGTTCCTGGCCGCGGCGGCCGCCCGCACCAAGAACATCCGGCTCGGCTCGGCCGTGACAGTGCTCAGCTCCGATGACCCGATACGGGTGTTCCAGCGCTTCGCTACCGTGGACGCCATCTCCGGCGGCCGGGCAGAGGTCATGCTGGGCCGCGGGTCCTTCATCGAGTCTTTCCCGCTGTTCGGCCTGGACCTGGCGGACTACGAGGTCCTGTTCGAGGAAAAGCTCGAGCTCTTCGACAAGGTCCGGGCGCAGAAACCGGTCCACTGGGAGGGACGTACCCGGCCGGCCATCAACGGCCTGAGCGTCTACCCGCCGCTGGAACACCACCTGCTGCCGACCTGGATCGGCGTCGGCGGCACGCCCGAGTCGGTGCTGCGCTGCGCCGAGTACGGCTACCCGATCATTTTCGCGATCATTGGCGGCCAGCCGCGGTCCTTCGCGCCCCTGGCCAACCTCTACCGTGAGGCCATGGCCAAGTACGGGCACCCGATGCAGCAGATGGCCACGCATTCGCCCGGGCACGTTGCCGCCACGGATGAGGACGCCCGCGAGGAGTTCTTCCCGCACTGGCTACAGCAACGGAACCGGATCGGGGCCGAACGCGGCTGGGGTCCGGCCAGCCGTGGCGAGTTCGACGCGATGTGTACGCCCGAGGGAGCCCTCTATGTCGGGTCACCGGAAACCGTGGCAGCGAAGATTGCCCTGCTCAAAAAGAACCTGGGGGTGGACCGCTTTGACCTCAAGTACAGCAACGGCACCCTGCCGCACACGGCCATGATGCGCTCCATTGAACTGTTCGGCACCGAAGTGGCGCCCCGCGTGGCCGCCTTGCTTAGCGCCAACTGAACTGGCCGCGAACTGACCTCGCCGCGAACTGAAAGAATAGGAACCATGACTTCCAGCATGCCTCGCAACGAGGAACTCTTTGACCGTGCCCGCCAGCTGATGCCGGGCGGCGTGAACTCGCCCGTGCGCGCCTTCGGCTCCGTGGGCGGGACGCCGCGGTTCATGGTGTCCGCCAAGGGTGCCTACCTGACCGACGCCGACGGTGCCAACTACGTCGACCTCGTCTGCTCCTGGGGCCCGGCGCTGCTGGGGCACGCCCACCCGGAGGTCCTGGCAGCCGTGCACGCCGCCGTCGACCGCGGTCTCTCCTTCGGCGCTTCCACACCGGACGAGGCCAACCTTGCCGCAATCGTCAAGGAGCGCGTCCCGGCCGCCGAGCGCGTCCGGATGGTCTCCACCGGCACCGAGGCCACCATGACGGCCGTCCGGCTCGCCCGCGGCTTCACCGGCCGCAACCTGATCATCAAGTTCGCCGGTTGCTACCACGGCCACCTCGACGGCCTCCTCGCCGCCGCAGGCTCCGGCCTGGCGACCCTCGCGCTGCCCGGCTCAGCCGGGGTCACCGCCGCGACCGCCGCCGAGACGCTCGTGCTGCCCTACAACGACCTCGGCGCCGTCGAAGCCGCCTTCGCCAAGCACGGTGACAGCATTGCCGCCGTCATCACCGAAGCCGCACCCGCCAACATGGGCGTGGTCACCCCCGGCGACGGCTTCAACGCAGGCCTTTCCCGGATCACCCGCGAACACGGCGCCCTGCTGATCCTCGACGAGGTCCTGACCGGATTCCGCACCGGCTACTCCGGCTACTGGGGCCTCACCGGCGGGCCGGTTGCTACCACGGCCACCTCGACGGCCTCCTCGCCGCCGCAGGCTCCGGCCTGGCGACCCTCGCGCTGCCCGGCTCAGCCGGGGTCACCGCCGCGACCGCCGCCGAGACGCTCGTGCTGCCCTACAACGACCTCGGCGCCGTCGAAGCCGCCTTCGCCAAGCACGGTGACAGCATTGCCGCCGTCATCACCGAAGCCGCACCCGCCAACATGGGCGTGGTCACCCCCGGCGACGGCTTCAACGCAGGCCTTTCCCGGATCACCCGCGAACACGGCGCCCTGCTGATCCTCGACGAGGTCCTGACCGGATT
>NZ_KI914937.1:3065-26829 GCF_000520575.1 Arthrobacter sp. I3 | reverse complement strand
GGGGCCTCACCGGCGGCGCCGCCGGTGCCGCCCAGCCGTGGACCCCGGACCTGCTGACATTTGGGAAGGTCATTGGCGGCGGAATGCCGACGGCGGCCCTCGCCGGACGCGCGGAGGTCATGGACTACCTGGCGCCCCTGGGCCCCGTCTACCAGGCCGGGACGCTGAGCGGTAACCCGGTGGCCATGGCCGCCGGGGTCGCGACCCTCACGTACGCCACCCCCGATGTCTATTCGTTCGTGGATGCCCGCTCGCTGGAACTCTCCGCGGCGCTGTCCTCCGCACTCGATGCGGCCGGCGTGGACCACTCCATCCAGCGCGCAGGCAACCTGTTCTCCGTGGCCTTCGGCACGGGCGCCCGGGGGGTCCACAACTACGAGGACGCCCAGGGCCAGGAAGTGTTCCGCTACGCCCCGTTCTTCCACTCCATGCTGGACTCCGGCGTCTACCTGCCGCCGTCGGTCTTCGAAGCCTGGTTCCTCTCCGCCGCGCACGACGACACCGCGATGAACCGGATCTTCGACGCCCTGCCGGCCGCGGCGAAGGCGGCCGCCGGCGCCAAGCCTTAGCCTCAGCCCTTAAATGACGGATGGCACCCGCCGCTGCGGGTGCCATCAGTCATTTAAGCTGCCGGGACTCTGGCGCGAACTACAGAACGTCCGCGAGGAACCCCTGCAGCCGCTCGGTCCGCGGGCTGGTAAAGATCTGTTCCGGGGGACCGGACTCGACGACGACGCCGGCGTCCATGAACGTCACGGTGTCCGAGACATTGCGGGAGAAGCCCATCTCATGGGTCACCACCACCATGGTCATGCCGCCCTTGGCGAGGTCGGCCATCAGCGCCAGCACACCCTTGACGAGCTCGGGGTCGAGGGCGGAGGTGGCCTCATCAAAGAACATCACCTCCGGCTTCATGGCCAGGGCGCGGGCAATGGCGACACGCTGCTGCTGGCCGCCGGAGAGGTTGGCAGGACGCGCGTCGGCCTTGTGCTTGAGCCCCACCAGGTCGAGCTGCTCGAGTGCCTCGGCCCGGGCCTGCTCGGCCGGCAGCTTGCGCAGCTTCCGCAGCGCCAGCGAGACGTTGTCCACCACGGTCTTGTGCGGGAACAGGTTGAACTGCTGGAACACCATGCCGATCCGCTGGCGCAGCTCGTCCGGGTTGTCCTTCAGGACCGAGCGGCCATCGAGCAGGATGTCGCCCTGGTCCGGTTCGATCAGGCGGTTCATGACACGCAGCAGCGTCGATTTTCCTGAGCCGGAGGGCCCGATCACCGAGGCGGTGGTGCCCTTCTCGACATGAAGGTCGATGCCGCGGAGGACATGGTTCGTGCCGAAGGACAGGTGCAGGTTCTTGCCGGTCAGCGAGCCGGAGGCGAATTCGCTCATGGCTGTGCTCCCTTCCCGATCAGGGCCGCGGCGTCGTCAGGCTGACGCTTCTCCGGACGGCCGGTGCGCAGGCGCTTGTCGATGTAGTTGACCAAGTGGGTGAGCGGAACGGTCAGGATGAGGTACATGAACGCGGCGGCAACCAGTGGCGAGAGGTTTCCCGTGTTGGCGGCGGCGTCGTTACCGATCCGGAAGATCTCGCGCTGGCTGGCGATCAGGCCCAGCAGATAGATCAGGGACGAGTCCTTGATCAGCGCGATGAACTGGTTGACCAGGGCCGGGAGCACGCGCCGGACGCCCTGTGGAATCACCACGAGGCGCATAGACGAGCCATAGCTGAAGCCCAGGGCCCGGGACGCCTCCAGCTGGCCCTTTTCCACGCTCTGGATGCCCGAGCGGAAGATCTCGCCGATGTAGGCCGCCGCCATGAGCGTCAGGGCGAAGATGGCCAGCGGGAACGGGTTCGTGGATCCGGTCGCTACCCGGACTATGGGTCCGAGCCCGAGGCCGATGAGGAGGATGATGACAATAGCCGGAACGCCGCGGAAGATGTCCGTGTAGATCCGGGAGAGCCACCGCAGCGGCGTCAGGCGGGACGTGCCCATGACGGCCAGGACCATGCCCAGGATGCACCCGAGCACGCCCGAGGAAACCGCCAGGATCAGGGTGTTGGGCAGGCCGAACATAATCATGTTCGGCAGGACGGCTGCCATCGCCTCCCAGTCAAAGAAGGTCTTTACGAGTTGATCGAGTGCATCCATGGACTAGGACTTCGGAACGGTGACGGCCTTGGAGCCCGGGGACCACGTGGCCGGGGTCTCGCGGTCCGGGTACCATTCCTTGGTCAACTTGGACCAGGTGCCGTCAGCAATCACGGCGTCGAGGCCGGAGTTCAGCGCGTCAATGAGCGGCTGGTTTTCCTTGTTCACGGCGTACGCGGTGAAGTTCTGGGTGTTCACAACCGACTCCGCGATGACCGTGCCGTCGCCTTCCTTGACCTGGCCGGTGGCCTGCTGGGACGGAGCGACCCAGGCGTCAACCTGACCGTTCTTCAAGTTGGCGTAGGCGGTGTTGTAGTCCTCGAAGCGGACAGGTTCGATCTGGAGGGTGTTGGTGACGTAGTCATCCTGCACCGTGCCCTGGACCACGGCGATGCGGGTGTCCTTGGTCAGGTCCTTGAACCCCTTGATGTTGGAGTCCTTTTTGGCGACCACGGCCATGTAGCCGAAGTCGTAACCGTTCGTGAAGCCGACGGTCTTACGACGCGCGTCGGTGGTGGAGATCGAGGAGGACCCGAGGTCGAACTGCTTGTTCTGGACCTGGGCGAGCAGCGAGGCGAAGCCGGTCGCCTTGAACTCCACCTTGAGGCCCAGCTTGTCCGCAATGGCGCGCAGGAGCTCGTTGTCGTAGCCGGTGAACTTGCCCGACTTATCGATGTAGATGTTCGGCGGGGCGTCCGAAAGGGTGCCCACAGTCAGGGTTCCCTCGCTGATCAGGCCGAGCTTCGACTTATCAATCTTGTCCAGGGGAGTGACGTCCTTGGTGGTGTACTTGTCCAAGGACTTCTGGTCGCTGCCCTGGAGGGCATCCGTCGGTGACGCCGTTGACTGGGCCGAACCGCCGCCGCAGGCTGCAAGGGAAACCGCCACGGCGATGGCCACGGGAACGGTGGTCAGCCACTTCAAGGCTTTGCTTTTCATCACGCAATCACTTTCGTCTGAAATTCAGTGGGTCGCGGGAGGCTCATCGGGCCCCCGGCCGCTGGCTTGGGCGCCGGGTGGAGCAGACACGCCGCGAAAGATAATTGTGTCATCCGACGTGGACGCCCATTCAATCCGAACAGATCAGAGCTGGTGTGTGCGTTCTGCGAACTATCTTCAGGTTCACGTGTGATCGGCGGCGATCCTGATAGTGCTGGCGGGGTAGCGCGGAATCATCGGCGCCGGAGCGGGCGGCAAGTGGAAGCCCCGGGCGGTGTGACCTCCGTCGCAATCACTGGATTTGCGCGCAGCGGCGGACTAGTTAAGCCGTTCCGCCGGCGAACGTTTCGTTTTAAGAAGTGTTCCCGCGCCGGCGCCCAGGCGTCCGGAATCCCGGCGTTCCGAAATCCTAGAAGTCGCCCCGGCTGGCATCCTCGGGAGGCAGGACGGGCCAGTCGCCTTCGATCACGGCGGCCGGCTTCGTCTTGCGCAGGTAGCTTTGGAAGTCCGCGGCCTGGGCAGAGGCCCATTCGACCTGGAGCTGGTGCAGGTTGCCCGCCGGCATCCTGAGCTTGGGGAATTTTCCGGCCATGGCATCGAGCATCCGAAGGGTTGCCAGGGCATCGGCAGCCGAGGTGTGCGCGTTGTCCAGGTTGACGCCGTACTCCTCGCACAAGGCGGTGAGCGTGCGCTTGCCCTTGCGGTACCGGTCCACCTGTTTGTTCATGACGTACGGATCCAGCACGGGGAAGCGGCTCAATTGCGGGACGCCGTAGCGGGCCGACTCGGCGGCGAGCACCGTGAAGTCGTAGCTGGCGTTGAAGGCGATGACCGGAACACCCGTGTCGAAGAGCTCCTGAAGCACGGCTGCGACCTCCCGCGTCACTTCCGCGGCGGGGCGGCCTTCGCTGCGGGCCTTCTCGGTGGTGACGCCGTGGATGTCGCTGGCCTCGGTGGGAATCTCAACCCCGGGGTCCGCGAGCCACTCGTGTTCCTGGACAATCCCGCCGTCGGAGTCCACCACGGTGATGGATGCTGTGACAATCCGCGCCGCGCGGGAGTTCCGCCCGGTGGTTTCGAGGTCGAAGGCTGCGCGGGGGAGGGTGTTCCAAGTGCTCATGCTTCAACCGTAACTGCTGCCACTGACAGTTCCTGACCGCCGTGCCCGCGTGCCGCCCGGGCACGGTTCCGGAGTCCGGAACGGCTAGGCTGGACCGATGCGGACGGAGTATGTGGAGGCGGTGCTGGAGCTCGTGGCGTTGATCCCGGCCGGCACGGCGGTCGCCTATGGCGACGTTGCGGAACTCCTCGGCGCCGGCGGCCCGCGCCAGGTCGGATCGGTCATGAGCCACTACGGCAGCAGCGTGCCCTGGTGGCGCGTCCTGAAATCCAGCGGGGACGCCCCGCCCGGCCTGGAGCACGAGGCATTGGGCCTTTATCTGCAGGAGGGGACCCCGCTGCTGGGCCGCTACGAGGACTTCCGCCGGACCGGCGAGGGGCGCTGGCGTGTTGACCTGGCCTCCGGCCGGTGGGCGCCCACCGACGCCGATTTCGACCGGATCGATGCCATCGCGGAGCGGCTCGAGCGGGAGTCGCATAAATTGTCGGTACCCGATGATGAAATGACTGTGTGAGTACCCCCAGCCACCTCGAACCAAGCCTGCAGCGGTCCGGGTCCCGTCCCCTTCCCGGGGCGGGGCGCGCAACGGGTGCGGGGCTGCGCCTGTTGCCGCCCCGGACCCAGCACAGCGCGGTGCCGGTGCTGTCGCTGGACCAGCTCGCCGCCGTCGAGGTCCCGCCCGGCTCCGGGCCCGTCCTGGTGCCCGGAGCGCCCGGCACCGGCAAGTCGACGGTCCTTGTCGAGGCTGCCGTCCGCCGCACCCTGCGCGATGGCCTGGATCCGGAGCGGATGCTCATCCTGGCTCCCGGGCGGCTCGCCGCGGATACGCTCCGCGACCGGTTCACGGCCCGCCTGGACCGGAGCCTGAGCACGACGCCGGCACGGACCTGGGCGTCATATGCCTTCGATCTGATCCGCCGTGCCAAGGCCGAAGGCCTCCTGCCGCTTCCGCGCCAACCGAAGCTGCTCTCCGGCCCGGAACAGGACCTGATCATCAAGGAACTACTGGAGGGCCATGCGCTGCCCGGCCTCGAGCTGCCCTGGCCCGAGGACCTGGGCGCCGCCCTGCAGACCCGCGGTTTCCGGCAGGAAGTGCGCCAGCTCTTTGACCGGATCATCGAATCCGGGCGGACCGCCGAGGACCTTGTAGCCTTGGCCAGGCAGTGCAACCGGCCGGACTGGATTCCGGCGGCCGCCCTGTACTCCGAGTACCGCGATGTCCTGGACCTGCGCATGCCCGAGGCCTTCGACCCCGCAGGCATCATCACTGCCGCGCGCCAGATCTTCCAGGACTCACCCGATTTCCTCACCGCCGAACGCGACCGCCTGCAGCTGATTCTCGTGGATGACATCCAGGAGGCGAACCCGGCGGTCTTCGAATTGCTCGCCGACATCGCCGCCGGCAAGGATGCCATCATCACCGCCTCGCCGGACACCGTGGTTCAGGGCTTCCGCGGGGCACGCCCCGATCTCGTGGCGGAGCTTCCCGGCCTCCTGGCCCCTGACGGGACGATCCTGGAACGACCCCTGTGGACGGCGCATCGGCAGGACCCGGCCGTGGCGGAGGCATGGCTGTCAGTGGCCGGGCGCATCTCCCGCAGGTCCGGAGGGCAGTCCGCCCGCCGGCTCGAACAGCCCGGACCGGTGCCTGCGCCGGACGGGCAGCCAGTCCCGACACCGGACAGAGCCGCCGGCGCCCGCGAGGGGACGGTCGAGGCCCACCTGCTGCCGTCCCCGGTCCACGAGCTGCGGTATGTGGCCCAGCGGATCCTCGAAGCCCAGTTGAACGACGCCCGGGAACTCGGGGACATCGCCGTGATCGTGCGCAACGGCGGCCAGCTCAGCCAGTTGCAGCGGTACCTGGCCGGCCAGGGGATCCCGGTCCGGATCCCCGTCGCCGAATCCGCCGTCCGGGACGAGGTCGCGGTCCGTCCGCTGCTCGATGCCTATGCGGTGGCCCTGGACCCTGCCGTGCTCACACCCGAGTCAGCGGTGTCCTTGCTGACGTCCCGGATAGGCGGCGCCACCGCGATTGAACTGCGGAGGCTGCGGCAGTCGCTGCGCCGGGAGGAACTCCTGGGCGGCGGCGGACGCACCAGCGACGCGCTCCTGGTCGAAGCCCTGCTGGAGCCGGGAGCGCTCGCAACGCTGGGCATCGAGGGTCACTCGGCCCGCCGGATTGCCCGGATGATCGCAGCGGGCCGGGACGCCGCCGGTGCCCCCGGAGGCAACGCCGAGACGGTACTCTGGGCGCTCTGGCATTCCACCGGTCTGGCCTCGCGCTGGACCGACGCCGCGCTCGCCGGAGGATCAGCCGGTGCCCGGGCCGACCGTGACCTTGATGCCATGATGGCGCTGTTCCATACCGCGGAACGCTTTGTGGACCAGCTGCCCGGTTCCGGCCCGGAGCAGTTCCTTGAATACCTGCTCAGCCAGGAACTTCCCATGGATACCCTGGCCGCCCGGGCGCAGCTGGAAGACGCGGTGGAGCTCATGACCCCTGCCAGCGCGGCCGGCCGCGAATGGCCGGTGGTAATTGTGCCCGGACTTCAGGAAGGCGTGTGGCCCAACACCCGGTTGCGCGGCGAGCTGCTCGGCAGCACGTTGTTCGCCGACGCCGTCGAGCACGGCGTGGAGTATGCCCTGCGACTGGATCCGCAGAGCCGGCTGCGCGAAATACGCTATGACGAGCTCCGGAGCTTTTCCACGGCAGTGTCCCGCGCCCGGGAGGTGCTGATCTGCACGGCGGTGTCCTCGGAGGACGAGCAGCCGTCCTCGTTCCTGGACTATGTGGCGCCGTTGCGGCCCGGGCAGGACCGCCGGGGCTTTACTCCAGTCGAGCGTCCGCTGACCCTCCGGGCGCTGGTCGCGGAACTGCGGCAGTACGCCCAGCTCGACCCGAGGGCGGCCGAATCGGCGGAAGCCGCTGCCGTGCTGGGGGGCCTGGCCACGGCCCAGCCGCCGGTTCCGGGCGCGCACCCCGCGAGCTGGTGGGGGCTGGCGGAGTTGTCCTCGGAGGAGGCGGTGGTTCCGCCGGGCGGTACCGTGTTCGTGTCGCCCTCGAAGGTCGAAACCGTGCAGAAATCTCCGCTGGACTGGTTTGTCCAAGCCGCCGGCGGTGAAGCCGCAACCGATTTTGCCCGCAGCCTCGGAACGCTGGTCCACACTATTGCGCAGGACCTTCCGGACGCCTCGGGAAGCGAATATGTCGCCGAACTCGTCCGGCGCTGGCCCACGCTGGGGATGAAGGACAACTGGGAAGGCAAGCTGGACTTCCAGCGAGCCGAGTCCATGGTCCGCAAGCTCGCCCAGTATGTCCTCGTGATGCGCAGCGAGGGCCGGAGCCTGATCGGCGTCGAACAGGACTTTGAGGTGAAGCTGCCGGACGTTCCAGCGGAAGCCGCTTCCACACAGGCTGGATCCGATCCGGGCGAGGGCGGAAGCACCGGTCCGGCGCGGCCCGCCGTGCTCAGGGGCCAGGTCGACCGGCTCGAGATTGACGCCGAGGGCCGGCTGGTGATCATCGACCTCAAGACCGGCAAACGCCAGCCCGGCAAAGCGGATCTGGACCGGCACCCGCAGCTCGGTGCCTACCAGGCCGCCGTGCTGGCCGGCGGCTTCGCGGGTCCCGACGACGGTCCGCCGCCGCTGCCGGGCGGCGCCGTCCTGGCCCAGCTGGGCACCACCACCAAGAGCCCCGGCATCCAGGCCCAGGCACCGCTGGATCCGCAGGACAACTGGGCACTGGAGATGGTCGGCGACGCCGCCCGCGTAATGTCCGGCAGCGTTTTCCAGGCCCGCCACGATCCGTCCAAGGGAGGCCACGGCGGCCATGGCTGCCGGCTCCCTGAAGTGTGCCCGCTGTGCGTGCGGGGAAAGCAGGTTACTGAATGAGCCCCGAGGCGCCGGCAAGCGGCCCGACCGACCCGCATCCGGCACCGGCTCCCCTTCCCGTGCCCCTTCCCGAGCCACGGTTCAGCCCGGAAGAGCTGGCGGCACTGCTGGGGGAGGGGAACAGCCCCACGGCCGAACAGTCCCTGATCATTTCCTCGCCCCTCACGCCGCGGCTCGTGATCGCCGGGGCGGGGTCGGGGAAGACCGCCACCATGGCGGACCGGGTGGTGTGGCTCGTCGCCAACGGCTGGGTCCGGCCGGAGGAAGTCCTCGGCGTCACCTTCACCCGCAAGGCCGCCGGTGAACTCGCCTCGCGGATCCGGGCCAAGCTGGCCGCACTGGCGCGCATCGCGGCGGCCGACACCGGGAACACGCTCTTCCCTGCCGGGCTGCTGAGCGCGGATGCGCTCGAACCCAAGGTCTCCACGTACCACTCGTATGCGAGCGGCATTGTGTCCGACTACGGTCTCCGCCTCGGCGTCGAACGCGACGTCGTGCTGCTCGGCGGCGCCCAGTCGTTCCAGCTCGCCAGCGAGGTGGTGGAAGCCTTTGACGGGGACTACGAACACTTCCGGTCCGCCAAATCGACGCTCGTCAAGGCCGTGATCCAGCTGGCGGGAGAGTGCTCCGAGCATTTGCAGGACCCGGCCCAGGTCCGTGTCTGGCTGTCGGAACGGGTCGCCGAGTTCGAGTCGCTCCCGTATGTCGCAGAAGCCAAGAAGAACCCCACCCAGGCTGCTGGCGAGCTCAGCGCGATGCTTCGCACGCGGGCCAGCGTCGCGGACATGGTGGGCCGCTATTCCGAGGCGAAGCGCACCCGCGGCGCCCTGGACTTCGGTGACCTGGTGGCCCTGGCGGCCCGGGTGGCCAGTGAGATTCCGGTCGCCGCCCAAACGGAGAGCCAGCGTTACAA
Source organism: Arthrobacter sp. I3 (assembly GCF_000520575.1). Taxonomy (NCBI): domain Bacteria; kingdom Bacillati; phylum Actinomycetota; class Actinomycetes; order Micrococcales; family Micrococcaceae; genus Arthrobacter; species Arthrobacter sp. I3. The sequence continues at coordinate 17,816 of NZ_KI914937.1, read as the reverse complement.
GGTGGTTCTGCTCGATGAGTTCCAGGACACCTCGCACGCCCAGTTGGTGCTGTTCTCCCGGCTCTTCGGCGACGGCCATGCGGTCACCGCGGTGGGGGACCCGAACCAGTCCATCTACGGATTCCGGGGAGCGTCCGCCGGGCAACTCTTCCATTTCGTCCGCGAATTCCCGATCCTCGTCAGCGGCGAAGGCGCGGACACCCCCCACGGCGGCGAGGGGAACCGGGGCAGCGGGCAGGCCCGGCGCTTTGCCGTGGCGCCCACCTCCTACTTGACTACAGCGTGGCGCAACGGACGCAACATCCTGGCCACGGCCAACCTCATTTCGGCGCCGCTGAGCAAGGCGGCGGCGAACCTCGGGGCCGCCGGGGCCCGGGAAAGCGCCGACGCCGTCGAGGTCCCGCCACTGCAGCCCAGCCCGGCCGCGGTGGACGGCAGGGTGGTGATGGGACGGTTCGCCACGGACGAAGCCGAGGCTGCGGCGATCGCCGGCGACGTGCTGAAATTTCGCGTAACGGACTTCGATGCCGCGCACTCCGCCGACCCGGTTCCGCCGGCCATGGCTGTCCTGTGCCGGCGCCGGGCACAGATGGAATGCATTCGCCGCGAGTTCGAAGTCCGGGGCATTCCCTATGAAATCGTTGGGCTCGGCGGGCTGTTGGATACGCCGGAAATCATCGATCTTGTCGCTACGCTCCGGGTCCTGGCCGACCCGGGCCGCTCGGACTCCCTCATGCGCCTGCTGGCCGGCGCGCGGTGGCGGATCGGCCCGGCGGACCTGATGGCCCTGCGGGACTGGTCAAGTTTCCTGGCCCGCCGTCGGGGCCACCCCGGCGGCCTGGACGCCGGCGACGCCGGACAGGGTGCTGGGGACGCCGGGGGTGCCGTAGACGATACTGACGACGCAGTGATCGAAGGCGACATCACGGACGCCGCCAGCCTGGTCGAGGCCCTGGACTGGCTGCCCCGCGACGGCTGGACCTCGGCGCACGGACGCAGACTGAGCCCGGAGGCCCGCGACCGTCTGCAGCGGCTCTCGGACGAGCTCCGGCAGTTGCGCAGCTACATGGGGGACGACCTCACCACTTTGCTCGGCGAGGTCGAACGGGCGATGCTCCTGGACATCGAAGTTGCGGCGCGGCCGGGGATCAGCATCCATCAGGCCCGCCGCAACCTGGACGCCTTCCAGGACGCTGCGGCCGGGTTCCTGCACACCTCCCAGCGGGTCGACGTCCTCGCGTTTCTTGCATGGCTGGAAGCCGCGGCGGCCGAGGAAAACGGTCTGGATGCCGCAGCGCCGGAGGTGAACCACGAAGCCGTCCAGCTGCTGACCGTGCATGCCTCCAAGGGGCTGGAATGGGATGTCGTGTTCGTTCCCGGGCTCAATTCCGGGGCGTTCCCCAGCAGCCGTGACTCGCGGTGGAGCAGCGGCAGTGCGGCACTGCCGTGGCCGTTGCGCGGCGATCGCACCGATTTGCCCCAATGGGACCTGGACCAGCCGGACCAAAAAGGCTGGCTTGACGCCGAGAAGGAGTTCAAGTCTGCCGTCCAGGCGCACGGCGAGGCCGAGGAACGGCGCCTGGCCTACGTGGCGTACACCCGTGCCAAACACGTGCTCTCGCTATCGAGTGCTGCGTGGGTGGGGTCCCGGGCCGGTTTGGCGGAGATGTCTCCCTTCCTTGCCGGGCTCGAGGGCCTCACCGCCGACGGTGCGGCCGAAATCCATCCGCTGTCCGTCACCGAGGACGCGCTGCCGGCCGAAAGCCCCCTGACCTCTGAACTCGAAGTCGCCGCGTGGCCCTATGATCCGCTGGAGGGCCCGCATGACCCCCGGACGGGAAAACGGCTGCGGCTTGTCCCGGGCCGGCGGGCGGCCATGGAATCCGCAGCGGCCCGCGTCCTGCGGGCAATGGACGCCGGCCCGGATGGCGCGGACGCCGGAAAACGTCCCGTCCTGCGCGGTCCTGCCGCCGGGTGGGCGCAGGAGGCGGCCACTTTGCTGGAGCGCCGCTCCCGGCGTTCGGTGGTCCAGGATGTGCATCTGCCCGGGCACATCTCGGCGTCGACTCTCGTGGACCTGGAAGATGACCCAGTCTCCGTTGTGGCCCGCCTCCGCAGGCCGGTCCCGCGCGAACCGGGGATGTCGGCCCGCAAGGGCACGGCCTTCCACGCCTGGGTGGAGGAATACTTCGGCGCCGCCGGGATGCTGGACCTGGGTGAGGCCGCCGGCGCTGACGACCACATCGACGAGGCCTACGGCCTGGATTCCATGGTGGAAACTTTCCGTCAGTCCGAGTGGGCCCACCGCGCGCCCGCCCACGTCGAGGTTCCGGTCGAGACACGGATCGGCGACGTCGTGGTCCGGGGCAGGATCGACGCCGTGTTCCGCGACGCCGATGGCCGCTGGGATCTTGTGGACTGGAAGACCGGCCGCCGCCCCTCGGCCGCCCAATTGAAGGTCAAGGCAGTCCAGCTCGCCGTCTACCGGCTGGCCTGGGCCCGGCTCAAGGGGGTCCCGTTGGAGGACGTCCGGGCCGCTTTCTACTACGTGGCAGACAACCAGGTGGTCCGTCCCCATGACCTCGGATCAGCGGAAAAGCTTGAGGAAATCGTGGCGGCGGCGCTGGGGAGGACAGCGGCGCACAGCGGCGCCTAGCGGATGTCAGCTGGCCGGAGAAAACCCGCCGAACGAGCCGGGCGGGGCAGTACACCTGAACCGCCCGGCAGCCGGCGCTAGCGGGACGCGGAGTCGACCACCGTGATCGCAGCGGTTGACGTGTTGTCACCGGACCCGGGCTCCGCAGCGGTCTCGGGCTGTACAGGGGAGTCGCGCTGCACAGCGGTCTCGGGCTGTACGACAGAGCCGGGCTGGACGACGGCGATCGATTGCGTCGACGTGTCGGTACCGGCCGGAACCGCGGCCCCGGCGTCGCTGTCACCGGCCTCACTGACCTTCCCGGCGTCCGGGTCGGGGGCTGCCGCCTGCGGGGCGCCGTCCAGCGCGGCATCAGCGCTGGAGGACTCGGAGGACGTGGAGGACTTGGCGGCACCGGGGATTGCGGTGATGTCGGCGGGCGCACCTGCGGCCTTACCGTCGCCCGGCTCGGCGCTTGCCTGGTCGCCTGCCTCAGCGTCTGCGGCTGTGGCCGTGGCTGTTTCTGCGACGGGCTGGGGGACGGCCGCCGGTTCGTCAGCCCCCGTTTCGCGGGGGATAGGCGTGACGTGCACAGCGGGCCTGGCACTGATGCCGGCAGTGGCATCATCAGCCGAAGCGCTGCCCGGGACCGGCTCCATAGGCAGCAGCGTGACCTTGCTGACGGCGGGCGCCGTCCCGTTGGCCGCAGGGGCCGGCGCGGCCGGGACTGTCGGCGCATCGACATGAGCACCGGCGTCGGCAATGGCTTGTTCTGTGCCGGGTTCGGGTGCCGCGACCGGCTGCGGCAGCGGTTCCACGCTGATCGGCTGGCCGCCGTGTTCGGCCACGTCCTCGGCCAGTGTGGCGAGCATGGATTCCGCCTCGTCGATCATTTCCTGGTTGCCGGCGGCCATGCCCTTGACCAAATACTGCGCCAGGGCGAATTCGGCAGAGAGCGCGGCCCGCCGCAACAGGTGCGCATCGGGCACGTCGCGACGGCTGGAGGTGTAGTGATCCAGGACCGCGTTCACAAAGTCCTGTTCGTTGGAGGCGACCAGCCAGGCCATGTCGTCCGCCGGGTCACCGATGCGCAGGTCGGTCCAGCCCGTCACTGCGGTCACACGCTCACCCTCGACCAGCAGGTTGTCCTCGTGGAGGTCGCCGTGAACGACGCACGGATTGAAGCGCCAGAGCGAGACGTCTTCCATGGCGTGTTCCCAGCGCCGCAGCAGCAGCGGCGGGATTTTTCCGGTCGTGGCCGCCTGGTCCAGTTCATTGAGGCGCCGCTGGCGGAATTCGTTGGGCGTGTAGCTGGGCAGATCGGCGTTGCTCACGATTGACCGCGGGAGGTCATGGATCGCGGCCAGGGCCGCCCCGATTTCGCGGGCCAGCGCGGGAGAGCCGTTGCTGAGCTCGTCCAGGGAGCGGGTGGCGCCGGCCAGGTGCGAATAGACAAACGTGCTGAGCTGGCCCTGCCGGACCGTTCCCGCCACTGTGGGCATGAGGAACGGGAGCTCGGCCCGGATGCCGGGAGCGAAGGCCCGCAGCACCAGGAATTCGGTTTCCAGCCGGGCGCTCGCTTCGGCATGCCGGGGGGAGCGGACCCGCCAACGCTTGCCCTCAGAGTCCAGCAGGAGGGCCGCGTCGAAGTCCGCCGGATCGTCGGGCGCAGAGCTGACGGCGGTCGGGGTCAGGCCGGGTACCGCCGCCGTTGCTACAGCTGCCAGTTCGATTGGTTTCCTTCTCACCCTTCCACGGTAGATTGAGCGGCGCCCAAGTCGGCGATGCACTCCGGCGAGTCTTGAGATCGGGGACAAATCGGAGGGAAATCGGCGCTGAATCCCGTGCAAGCGGCCTGTCCCGCACGCGTTGTGGAGCGCCCGGCGGCCCGGTAGGCAAATGTCAATTGTCTGCCCGAGTCAGTACGGTGGGTGTATGAGTCTTGCGGAGTCAGCGGCATCTTCATCGGCATCACAGCAAACACCCTCCGAATCCCCGGCATTCGACGGTGCGGCGCCGCCGGTGCATCTCCTGCCGGCAAACCACCTCATGGAGACGGTCCTTCCCGTGCGCCCGGCCCTGATCGACCGCGGATCCGCGGCGCGGGTGAAACCCGGAATGCTCGCGGAGCTGGTCGGTTCAGGCGCGGCGCAGGCCGTGGTGCTCTCCGGCCGGCAGGCCCTCGTCAGCGGCAACAGCCTCGTACTCCTCAACGCGGCCGAGCTCTCCGGGCACCTGGCTAACACCCCGTACGCTCCCGAACACGTGATTTACCTCGGTTCCGCCCTGGCCGGTTCGGACCTCGACGCCGGCACCGAGCTGGTCCTCTTTGTCCTCCCGCTTCAGTTCGAAGTGCAGGCCGAGGAATTCGAGGCTCACGTGGCCGGCGTTCCCAGCGATGCGCAGTGGGTGGGTTTCCGCGAAGTCGCGGCACGCCTGAACGCCACGGACACGGCGCTGTTCATCGAAGCCAGCGCCATCGCCAACTGGCACTCCACCCACACGCACTGCCCGCGCTGCGGCACTCCCACGCAGCCGGAAGCCGGTGGCTGGGTCCGGCGCTGCCCGACCGATAACTCCGAGCACTTCCCCCGGACGGATCCGGCCATCATCGTCACCGTGGTGGGCCCCGACGGGAGGCTGCTGTTGGGCGGAGGCGGACCGCTCGGCGCCCGGAACTATTCGACCCTCGCCGGCTTCGTCGAACCGGGGGAGTCGCTCGAACAGGCCGTGCAGCGCGAAATCGGCGAGGAAGTCGGGGTCCGCGTCACCGCGTCCCAGTACCTTGGATCGCAGTCCTGGCCGTTTCCCGCCTCCCTGATGCTCGGCTTCACGGCCACCACGCCGGACACCGAAGCCCGGCCCGACGGCGTCGAGGTCACCAGGGCACGGTGGTTCAGCCGGAGCGAACTGCAGGACGCCGTCCTCAGCGGCGAGATTGTCATTTCCAGCAGGCTATCCATCGCCCGGTCCCTTATTGAACACTGGTACGGCGGCGTCATTCAGGACGCCGCGGACAGCGCCTGACACTGCCGTATACAGGCTGACACCGCCTGCCCTATCCGCAGGACACCGACTACCGACTGAGCAGCAAAAGTGACCACAGAGAAATTGAACTTCAGCACCATCCCCGGCGGGGAACCGTCGGGCGGCACGACGTCGGGCGATGCCCCGCCTGGCGATGCCCCCGAACCTGACGGCCGTTCGCTGGAGGAACGGATCCTCGGCGGCCTCGACGCCGAGCAGCGCGAGGTCGCCAGCACCCTCCAGGGGCCCATGTGTGTCCTGGCCGGTGCCGGGACCGGCAAGACCCGCGCCATCACGCACCGGATCGCCTACGGCGTGCACTCAGGGGTGTACAGCCCGCAACGGCTCCTCGCTGTCACCTTCACGGCCCGGGCTGCCGCCGAGATGCGCAGCCGGCTCCGTGACCTCGGCGTCGGCAACGTTCAGGCCCGTACCTTCCACGCCGCGGCGCTGCGCCAGTTGCAGTTCTTCTGGCCGCAGGCGGTCGGCGGCACTTTGCCCAACCTGCTGGACCACAAGGCGCAAATGATTGCCGAGGCCGCGCGGCGGCTCCGGCTCAGCACGGACCGCGCCTCCATCCGGGACCTCGCCTCCGAAATCGAGTGGGCCAAGGTATCCATGCTGACCCCGGCGAACTATCTGGAGAACGCCCAGGGCCGTGGCTATCCGGGCGGCTTCGACCTGACGGCCGTGGCACGGGTCTTCCAGTCCTATGAGGACGTCAAGACCGACCGCAACGTCATCGACTTCGAGGACGTGCTGCTGATCACCGTGGGCATCCTGCAGGAGGACCCAAAGGTGGCAGCGACCGTCCGGGAACAGTACCGGCACTTCGTCGTCGACGAGTACCAGGACGTCTCGCCGCTGCAGCAGCGGCTCCTGGAGCTGTGGCTCGGCGGACGCGACGAGCTCTGCGTCGTGGGCGACGCCAGCCAGACCATCTACTCCTTCACCGGCGCCTCCCCGAAGCACCTGCTCGGGTTCAAAGCGATGTATCCCGAGGCCCACGTCGTTAAGCTGATCCGGGACTACCGGTCCACGCCCCAGGTAGTCAGGCTCGCCAACGACCTCCTCGCCGGCCGGCGCAGCGGCGGCCCGGTGGCGGACGCCGCCTGGGCCACGCCTTTGCAGCTCGTGGCGCAGCGGCCGGCAGGCCCGGTGCCGCGGTTCACCGAATGCTCGGATGACGAGGCGGAGGCCGCCACGGTCGCCGCGCGGATCCGCGAACTCCTCGACGCCGGAACTCCGGCGAGCCAGGTCGCCGTGCTCTTCCGCACCAACGGGCAGTCCGAAGCCTACGAACAGGCGCTGGCCTCGGCGGGGATCGGCTACCAGCTGCGCGGCGGTGAGCGGTTCTTCGCGCGGAAGGAGGTCCGGGACGCCATCCTGCAGCTCCGGGCCGCGACCCGGGCGGTGGCTGAAACCGCCACGCCCGAGCCGCTCGGGCAGCTTGTCCGGGACATCGTCGCCTCCCTGGGCTACACGGACGCGGCGCCGCACAGCGGCGGCGCTCTCCGGGAGCGCTGGGAATCGCTGGCCGCCCTCGTGGCGCTGGCCGACGAACTCGTGATCAGCAGGGGCCCGCAGTTCTCGCTCCCGGACTTTGTTAACGAGCTCCAGGAACGGTCCCTGGCCCAGCACGCACCGACCGTGCAGGGCGTTACCCTGGCATCGCTGCACGCCGCCAAGGGCCTGGAATGGGACGCCGTCTTCCTGGTCGGGCTGAGTGAGGGCCTCGTGCCGATCTCGTTCGCGGACACTCCGGAAGCGGTGGACGAGGAACGCCGGCTCCTGTACGTCGGGATCACCCGCGCCCGCGAACACCTGTCCCTGTCCTGGTCCACTGCCCGGACACCCGGCGGACGCGCCAACCGCAAGCCCTCGCGCTTCCTGGACGGACTGCGCCCCGATTCGGTGGCCAGCTCCCACCTGCGGGGCAAGGGCCCGGCGCCGCGCCGGAAGGCGGCCGTTCCGGCGTCGTGCCGGGTCTGCGGCAGCATGCTCTCCAGCGGCGCGGAGCGCAAGGTGGGCCGCTGCAACCAGTGCCCGCCCAGTTACGAGGAACAGACGTTCGACGCGCTCAGGCAGTGGCGGAAGGACGTGGCCCTTGAGGCGGACGTCCCGGCATTCGTCGTGTTCACCGATGCCACCCTGACCGCCATCGCCGAGGCGCGCCCCGAGTCGCTGGAGCAGTTGGCCAAACTCGCCGGCGTGGGTCCATCCAAACTGGAGAAGTACGGCGAGGCCGTTCTGACAGTCCTGGCCGAAAGCACGGTTCAGTGATGCCCGGTTCCGTGAGGCCTGGGAGTTCAGTGAAGCCTGGGGGTTCAGTGATGTCCGGTTCAGTTCCGGCTGCCATTCCGCTGACCACCGCCGACGGCGCCCCGGTCGTGGTCCGCCGCTCTGCGCGCCGACGCCGCACGGTCGCCGCGTTCTGGGAGGACGGCACCGCCGTCGTCGCCATCCCCGCGTCCTTCAGCAGGGCGCAGGAACGGGAGTGGGTCCATCGCATGCTGGAAAAACTCCGGCGCCAGGGGGACCGGGCGGCGCGGGGTTCCGGCCGGCGCCGCCCCCGCAGCGATGCCGACCTTGCCGCCCACGCCGCGGATCTGTCGGCGAAGTACCTGGGCGGCAGGGCGGTGCCCTCCTCGGTCCGCTGGGTCACCAACCAGAATTCGCGCTGGGGTTCCGCGACGCCGTCCGAAGGCTCTATCCGGCTCTCGGCGAAGCTGCAGCCCATGCCGCAGTGGGTGATCGACTACGTGCTGCTTCACGAACTGGCCCACCTCCTGGTGGCCGGCCACGATGCCGCCTTCTGGCGGTTGCTGACGGCGTACCCGGAGACTGAGCGCGCCAAGGCCTTCCTGGAAGGGGTCTCGTTCGCGACCTCACGCGGCCTGGCGCCCGACGGCGGAGACGACGAAGCCCCGGACGGAACCGAAATCCCGGCCGGGGCCCACTAGCGTTCGGCTAGGCCTTGGGCGTGCCGCCGTCGTCCGGGCCGCCGTCCTGACGGTCGTCGTCCTTGGCCGCCGGTTCGTCCGTGCCCTCTGAATCCGCGGTGCCCTCTGAATCCGCCGGGCCCTCTGAATCCGCGGTGCCCTCGGTGTCCGTGGCGTCGGCGCCGGTCGGCTCGTCGAACCCTCCGCTAAGCAGTTTCTGCAGGGCGTCATCCACTTCGCTGTCGCTGGCTTCGGCGAGTTTGCGGCGTTCGCTGAAGCCTTGCGGATCTTCCAGGTCCTCTGCCGTGGGAAGCAGATCGGGATGCTGCCAAACGGCGTCGCGGCCGTCGACCCCACGCTCTTCCTTGAGCAAGGCCCACAGCGTGGCAGCCTCGCGGAGCCGGCGCGGCCGCAGTTCGAGTCCCACGAGGGAGGAGAACGCGTGCTCCGCGGGGCCCCCGGTGGCCCGGCGCCGCCGGACGGTTTCGCGCAGTGCGGCGGCGGACGGCAACATCTTCTCGGTCGCACCCCAGGTGAGTTCGTCCACCCAGCCCTCCACCAGGGCCAGCGCGGTCTCCAGCTTTTCGAGGGCCTGCTCCTGGGCGGGAGTCCGCTGCGGCATGAAGACACCCTGCGAGAGCGCCTCCTGGATGCCCTCGGGGTTGCTGGGATCGATCTCGCGTGCCAGTTCTTCGATCTTGGACGTGTCGATGTGGATGCCGCGGGCGTAGGCCTCGATCGCGCCGAGCAGGTGCCCGCGCAGCCAGGGGACCTGGACGAAGAGGCGGGCGTGTGCCGCCTCGCGCACGGCCAGGAACAGGCGGATGTCGTTCTCCGGCAGGCTGAGGCCCTCACCGAATTTCTCCACGTTGGCCGGCAGGAGCGCCATTTCAAGGTCTGCGAGGGGCACGCCAATGTCCGTCGAGCTGACCACTTCGGCCGACAGCGCGCCGATCGCCTGGCCGAGCTGCATGCCGAAGATCGCCCCGCCCATGTTCTGGATCATCGAGGAGGCGCCGCCCATCATGGACTTCATTTCCTCGGGCATCTGCTCGGTCATGGCGGCCGAGAGCGCATTGGCAATGCTGTTGGCCACGGGCTCGGTCAGCCGCTTCCACGTCCCAAGGGTTTCCTCGACCCATTCGGCGCGGGACCACGCCCGGCCGATCAGTCCCGTGGCCGGAAGCCCGGTGACCTGGTCGAGCCACAGTTCGGCCAGCCGAAGGGCCTCGTCGACCTCCCGCGACTGATGCGCCGTGACCGAGGGGTCGGATCCGCTGGCGGCGACGCGCCGGGCGTTGTCATGTGCCAGCTGCCAATTGACGGGCCCCTCCGAGGGGGCGCTCATCATCGCCTGCACCTGGGAGAACATATGGGCCAGGAGGTTTGGATCGTCCGGGAGGCCTGCCGCCTTGGCGAGCTCGGCGGGGTCGATATTGCCCATGCCCTGCCCGCCCATCAGGTTTTTGAGCATTTCGGCCAAGGGATCCTTGGGTTCCTCGTCGCCATTGGACGGATTGAGTGGGTTGGAGGTCATGATCCCGCCGATCGTCGGTGTGGCTGCTTCTCAACTTCACGGTACCCCTGTGCAAGAGTGGCTGTCTGCCGAAACCGCGCCACGTTCGCTGTAGGCAAAGAGCCGTACGGGGTCCCAAGCGCGTAGGCTTGGAAGTTGGAATATTTGCACGCGGCAGCCTCGGGTTAGGCTGCGGCCCTGGTGCGTGGTCGCGGTGTCCTCTCGGGCTTGTCCTGGCAGGGCCGCAGCCCCTCGTGCCGGCACGGAGAGGTCGTTCAATGACAATCACCCACGGTGAGCAGCCCGCCAGCGACCCAGCGGCCGGCCCTGCCCGGGGCAGGAGGGCGCGACTGGCTGGCGCCGGCGTGCGGCGCCCGCGCAACAACCGGTCTTCAGCCATGCTTGTCTCGGGGCTGCTTGCCGCCGCACTGGGCATCACCGCGGTGAGCCTGCCCGTGCCCTACGTGATCGAGTCTCCCGGCCCCACCTTCAACACCATCGGCCAGGACAACGGCAAACCGGTGATCAGCGTCAGCGGCCATGAGGCGTTTCCCGCCAAGGGCAGCCTGGACCTGACCACTGTCTATGTCGACGGCGGTCCCAACGGTCCGGTCAGCGTCTTCGAGGCGTTCTCGGCATGGCTGAACGGGACCAAGGCCGTCTACCCCCAGGAACTGCTGTTCCCCACCGGCGTCACCAAGGAACAGTCCCAGCAGGAGAGCGCCACCGCGATGACCACCTCCCAGGAGAACGCCATCGCCTCGGCACTGAAGGAACTGAAGATTCCGTTCGGGCAGAAAATGCAGGTGGCCGGGCTCCCGGACGACTCCGCCTCGAAGGGACTGCTGCAGGCAGGGGACGAACTTGTCTCCATCAATGACAAGCCCATCACTGCGCTCGGCGTGGTCCAGGCGGAACTGGCCGCCGGCAACGGCAAGCCCGCCAAGGTCATAGTGGAACGCGCCGGCGCCCGGGTGCCAGTCACCATCACGCCGGCCAAAAACAGTGCGGGCCGCTACATCCTCGGTGTCTTGCTGCAGTACAAGTTCACCTTCCCGTTTGATGTCACCATCTCGCTCGACAAGGTCGGTGGCCCCAGTGCGGGCATGATGTTCGCGCTTGGCATCATTGACACCGTCACTCCCGGGGACCTGACCGGCGGCAGGCACATCGCCGGAACCGGAACCATCACCCCGGACGGTGCCGTAGGACCCATCGGCGGGATCGCCCAGAAGATGCAGGGGGCGCGGTCCGGCGGGGCCACGCTGTTCCTGGCCCCGGCGGCCAACTGCGAAGACGTCCTGGGCCACATCCCCGACGGCCTGCAGGTGGTCCGGGTCGAGAACCTCACCGAGGCCCGCAAGGCAGTTGAACTGGCGGCGTCAGGCGGCGACACATCGGGCCTGCCGGTCTGCACCAACAACTAGACTGGCCGCGGAACTAAGCGCCGGCCCCAATCGTGGCACTAATTGACGGCCGCGCCGTCCCGCCGGGACCCTGCTGCAGGGCCCTGACGGAACGGCGGTGACGGCCGTTAGAATGCATCAACCTGCAACACCGGCACTTGGTCGCCAGACTGAGCCACAGCAGCGACTGATAACTAAAAACCAGCAGTAGACGACCAGCTATGAGGTACCGAGTTTGTCCCGTCCCGCCAGCACTGTCCCGCCCGGAAGACCCCAGACACGACGCGGCGCCCTGACGCCGACGCTGATCATCGTGGCCCTGATCGTGGTCGGATTCATCTTCTTCGCCAATGTCTGGACGGATGTCCTCTGGTACCAGCAGCTCGGCTACTTCGAAGTGTTCCTGACCGAGAACCTGGCCAGGATCGTGATCTTCCTGACAGGTTTCTCTGTCATGTTCCTGGCCGTCTTCTTCGCCATCAGGATTGCCTACCATGCGCGGCCGGTGTATGCCCCCGATTCGGAAATCCGGGACAACCTCAACCGCTACCAGGCGCAGCTCGAACCGATCCGCCGCGTCGTGATGGTGGGGCTTCCCATCCTCTTTGGCCTGTTCGCCGGCAGCGCCGCGGCCAGCCAGTGGCAGAAAGTCCTCCTGTTCCTGAACCAGGAGCCATTCGGCCAGAACGATCCGCAGTTCGGGCTCGACATCAGCTTCTACCTCATGACTCTTCCCTTCCTCGGCTTCGTCACCGGGTTCCTCATCAGCGTCACGGTGATCGCTGGCCTTGCCGGCATCCTCACCCACTACCTCTACGGCAGCATCCGGATCATGGAACGCGGGATCTTCACCAGCCGCGCCGCGCAGATCCACCTGGCTGTCACGGGCGCCGCCTTCCTGGTGCTGATGGGCCTCAACTTTTGGCTGGACCGCTACTCCACGGTGCAGAACAACGGCGGGCGCTGGGCCGGTGCGCTGTACACGGACGTGAACGCCGTCATTCCGACCAAGGCCATCCTGGCCGTGGCCGCTGCCATCGTCGCCGTGCTATTCATCGTCGCCGCGGTCATCGGCAAATGGCGGCTGCCGGTGATCGGCACCGCCATGCTCATCATCACGGCCATCCTGGCCGGCGGCGTCTACCCATGGGTCATCCAGCAGTTCCAGGTCCGGCCCTCGGAGCAGACGCTGGAGAACGAATACATCAAGCGGAACATCGCGATGACCCGTGCGGCCTACGGCCTGGATAAGGTCCAGGAAAAGCGGTACAACGCCACCACCAACGCCACCACCGGCGCGCTGGCCCCCGATGCGCAGACCACCGCCAACATCCGGCTGCTGGATCCGAACCTGATCTCGGATGCGTTCTCGCAGCTCGAACAGTACCGGCCCTACTACCAGTTCCCCAGCGCCCTGAACGTGGACCGCTACGAGATCGACGGCAAGATCCAGGACACGGTCATCGCCGTCCGCGAACTCAACCCGGACGGGCTCGCCACGAACCAGCAGTCCTGGCTGAACCGGCACGTGGTCTACACCCACGGCTACGGCGTCGTCGCCGCCAAGGGCAACAAGTTCACCGTGGACGGCAAGCCGGACTTCCTGCAGGCGGGCATCCCGTCCACCGGCGCGCTCGGCAACGATTCGACCTATCAGCCCCGCGTCTACTTCGGCCAGGACTCGCCCGACTACTCGATCGTGGGCGCCCCGGATGGTGCACCGCACCGTGAGCAGGACCGGCCCGCGGCCAAGGAAGGCGACGGCGAGACGCAGTACACCTTCACCGGGAACGGCGGCCCGAATGTGGGCAGCTTCTTCAACAAGATCCTTTACGCGATCAAGTTCCAGTCCTCGGACCTGCTGCTTTCCGACGGCGTGAACGCCGAGTCCCAGATCCTCTACGACCGCAACCCGCGGGACCGCGTCGAAAAGGTGGCGCCCTACCTGACTGTTGACGGCAATCCGTACCCTGCCGTCGTCGACGGCAGGGTTAAGTGGATCGTGGACGGGTACACCACCAGCCCGTACTTCCCGTACTCCCAGCAGGAGCAGCTCTCGGCCGCCACGGCCGACTCACAGACCGCCGCGAACCGGACAGTAGCCCTGCCCAACAGCTCGGTGAACTACATCCGCAACTCGGTCAAGGCCACCGTGGACGCCTATGACGGTTCCGTGACGCTCTACGCCTGGGACGACCAGGATCCGGTCCTGAAGGCCTGGCAGAAGATCTTCCCGACGTCGGTGAAGCCGTATTCGGAGATGTCCGGTGCGCTCATGAGCCACGTGCGCTACCCGGAGGACCTGTTCAAGGTCCAGCGCGAGCTTCTGGGCCGCTACCACGTGACCAACCCGGACAGCTTCTACACCAACATTGACGCCTGGTCGGTTCCCAACGACCCCACCGTCAAGGACGAAGTCAAACAGCCGCCTTACTACATGTCGCTGAAGATGCCCGACCAGGACAAGCCGGCGTTCCAGCTGACCTCGTCGTTCATCCCGCAGGTGGTCAACGGCAACGCCCGCAACGTGCTCTACGGCTTCCTGGCCGCGGACTCCGACGCAGGCAACCAGAAGGGCGTCAAAGCGGACAGCTACGGCCAGCTGAGGCTCTTGCAGATCCCGCCGGAGACCCAGGTCCCCGGACCTGGCCAGGCGCAGAACAAGTTCAACTCCGACCCCACCGTTTCGCAGGCCCTTAACCTGTTGCGCCAGGGTGCGTCGGCGGTGCTCAACGGCAACCTCCTGACCCTGCCGGTCGGTGGCGGCATGGCGTACGTCCAGCCCGTCTATCTTCGCTCCACGGGGGAGACCTCCTACCCGACGCTGCAGCGGGTTCTGGTGGCGTTCGGCGACAAGATCGGGTTCGCGCCCACGCTGGACGAGGCCTTGAACCAGCTCTTCGGCGGAAATTCCGGTGCCGCAGCAGGTGACTCGGCGAACAAGGGACAAACACCGGCCACGCCCACCACGCCAGGTGGGGCCACTCCGCCGCCCGGGACTACCGATGCGAAGGCAGACCTGAAGGCCGCGCTGGACGAGGCCAATGCCGCGATCAAGGCCGGCCAGGACGCCCTCGCGAAGGGCGACTTCGCGACCTATGGAGAGCAGCAAAAGAAGCTGAACGCTGCCTTGCAGAAGGCGCTCGAGGCCGAAGCGAAGCTGGAAACCCCTGCGGCGCCGGCGGGCACCGCCACACCGTCGCCCTCTCCGTCGGCGACGGCGGG
>NZ_KI914937.1:0-2965 GCF_000520575.1 Arthrobacter sp. I3 | reverse complement strand
GGGTAGAGTTGATCAAGCGACGCGGGGTGGAGCAGTTCGGTAGCTCGCTGGGCTCATAACCCAGAGGTCACAGGTTCAAATCCTGTCCCCGCAACTGGAGAAAAGGTCCGGAACACTGGAAACAGTGTTCCGGACCTTTTGTTTTAAGCCGCTGGGGACGGTCCGGAAGCCGGGAAACCGGTCATAGGACAAAAGGGGCGACCGCTCGAGCGGCCCGGCCCGCAGTCCATCGACCTGGGTGGGCCGGACTGGACGCCGGCTGGGCCGGACTGGGCACGTGGTCAGGGCGGTCCGGAAACTAGGGTAGAGTTGATCAAGCGACGCGGGGTGGAGCAGTTCGGTAGCTCGCTGGGCTCATAACCCAGAGGTCACAGGTTCAAATCCTGTCCCCGCAACTGGAGAAAAGGTCCGGAACACTGGAAACAGTGTTCCGGACCTTTCGCTTTAAGTCCGCGGTGGCGGGCAACGCCGGCGGCGCCCCTGTGCCGGCTCTCAGCCGTCTTTGAGCCGCTGATAGGTCGCCAGCGCCCGCGCCCGGGACTCTGCAAGGTCCACGATCGGTGCGGGGTAGCCGGGGGCGGCGCTGTCGGCCTTCCAGGGCTCGTGGACGGTTTTGTCGTCCAGCGCTGCGAGCTCGGGAATGTACCCGCGCAGGTAACGACCGGCGGCGTCGAACTTCTTGCTCTGCGTGACCGGGTTGAAGATCCGGAAGTACGGCGACGCGTCGGCACCCGAGCCCGCCACCCACTGCCAGTTGGCCGGATTGCTCGCGGCATCGGCGTCCACCAGCGTGTCCCAGAACCAGGCCTCGCCCAGCCGCCAGTCGGCCAGCAGGTTCTTTACCAGGAAGGACGCGGCCGCCATCCGCACGCGGTTGTGCATCCAGCCCGTCTGCCAGAGCTGGCGCATGCCCGCGTCCACCATCGGGTAGCCCGTACGGCCCTGCTGCCAGGCCTGGAGCTCGTCGCCCGACGCCGGCTGCCATTGAAAGCGGTCGAACTCCGGCCGGTAGTTCCGTGTCGCCAGATCCGGATTCTCGTACAGCAGCTGCCAGCAGAATTCCCGCCAGCCAAGTTCGGAACGGAAGATCCCGACGTCGGCCGGCGCCCCCGCCGCAAAGCTGTGGCGCAGCGTGTGCCAGATCCGGAAAGGGCTGATTTCGCCAAAGCGCAGATGCGGGGAGAGCCGGCTGGTGCCCTCGACGCCCGGGACGTCGCGGCCGGTGCCGTATTCTGCGGCCGGGCCGTCCACGAAGTCCTCGAGGCGGCTGAGGGCGCCGGCTTCTCCTGGCGTCCAGGTGTCGGCCAGCCCCGGGCTCCAGTCCGGGCTCCGGGGGAGCAGGCCCCAGCTTTCGAGCGTTTCGCTCGCCGGCAGGCCGCCGCTGCGGTTGCGTGCAGGGCCCGGCAGCTGGTCCGGAGCCGCCAGCGGCTGCCGGGGCTCGGCACCGGCCAGGCAGGCCTTCCAGAACGGCGTGAAGACCTTGTAGGGGCCCCCGCTGCCGGTGCGCACGGTCCAGGGCTCGAACATGAGGTTCGCCTGGAAGCTCGTGGCGTTGAGGCCCTCCCCGCCGGCCCAGCTCTTTAGGCCGGCGTCGACGGCGCGTTCAGGGCCGCCGTAGCGGCGGTTCCACAGCAGGGCGTCTGCCGACGTTTCCACCGCGAGGTCCTGGATGACCCGGGCGGCGGGGCCGCGGCGGAGCACCAGCCGCGAGCCAGTGGCCTCCAGCGCTGCGGCCAGGCCGGCCAGGGAATGGTGGAGCCACCACTTCACCGCCCCGCCCAGCGGCCGGATGCCGGGTGACTCCTCATCCAGGACATAGACGACGGTCAGGGGTTGGTGCAGGGCAGCGGCCTCGGCCAGAGCAGGATTGTCATCCAGCCGGAGGTCATCACGGAGCCACACAAGGGTCGCAGACATGGATCCACGGTACACGCGCGCCCGCCGGAGGCGCTGGTGCGGTGAGACATGGGGCCATGCAGGGCACAACGAAGGCCGGGCCCCGGCGGGCGATCCTGAGGTGTCAGGTTCGGNGGTGTCAGGTTCGGCCGCCGGGGCCCGGCCCCGGGCGTGAAGCGTGCAGCAGTCCCGCGGAAGCGCCGGACCGGTGCGTCAGAGCTTGTCGAAGTCGGCCTCCTCGACCGTGGAACCGGACTCGGCGCTCTTTTCGCCGGTGCCGATGGCAGCGGGGGAGCCGCCGGACTTCAGCGCTGCCAGCCGGGCTTCGATCTCGGTCTGCTCGCCAAGATCTTCCAGCGAATTGAACTGGGCGTCCAGGCTCGACTCGGCGAGCTCCTGCTGGCCGCGGACCTTGGCTTCCTCGCGGCGGATCTTCTGTTCGAAGCGGCCCACCTCGGAGGTGGGGTCCATGATGTTGATGCTCTTGAGGGCGTCGTGGACCTGGCTCTGGGCCTGCACGGTCTTGGACCGGGCCACCAGCTCATTGCGCTTGCTGGTCAGTTCGTTGAGCTTGCCCTTCATCTGGTCGAGGCCGTGCTTGAGCTTGTCCACCACCTCGGTCTGGGACGCGATGCTCGGCTCCGCGGCCTTGGCCTCGTTCTCGGAACCCATCTGGCGCTGCAGGGCCACCTTGGCCAGGTTGTCGAACTTCTCGGCATCGCCGACGTCGCCCTTCGCCCGGTATTCGTCGGCCTTGCGCGAGGCTGCGAGGGCCTTTCTGCCCCAGTCCTGGGCGTTGCGGACGTCCTCGTTGTAGTCGTCCTGGAGCATGCGCAGGTTGCCGATGGTCTGGGCCACGGCGGACTCTGCCTCCGCGATGTTGTTCGTGTAGTCACGGACCATCTGGTCCAGCATTTTCTGCGGATCTTCGGCCTGGTCCAGCAGCGAATTGATGTTTGCCTTCGCCAGCTGCGCCATGCGGCCGAAAATGGACTGCTTAACCATGGTGTTACCTTTCGTCCTGCTCCGTTGTCTCACTGATTCCAGTGATCGATGATGTATCGCATCT
>NZ_KI914936.1:22728-34521 GCF_000520575.1 Arthrobacter sp. I3 | reverse complement strand
GCTTCCGGCGAACTCGCGATGCGTGCCTGCCCGCAGCACGAGCGCCGACGAGAAAAAAGTTCTTGACAAATAAAATTGTCGGTGGGCAGACTGGAAGCATGTTGGACATCGGAGTGATTGAGGATCCGGCCGCGGCGGAGGCTTCGCTGGACCCGATCCGGACGCGGATCCTGCGCGAGCTGGCCGAACCCGGATCTGCGACGCAGCTCGCCGCGAAGGTGGGCCTGCCGCGGCAGAAGGTGAACTACCACCTCAAAGCGCTCGAGCGGCATGGGCTCGTCGAGCTCGTCGAGGAGCGGCGGCGCGGCAACATGACCGAACGCATCCTGCGGGCGACGGCGGCGTCGTACCTGATTTCGCCGGCGGCGCTGGCCTCGGTGGCGCCGGACCCCCACCGGTTCTCGGACCGCTTTTCCGCCTTCTGGCTGCTGGCACTCGCTGCCCGCATGGTCCAGGAGATGGGGCAGCTGATCGCCGGGGCGGCCGCGGCCCGGCAGAAACTCGCCACCTTTGCCATCGACGGCGAGATTACCTTCCGTTCGGCGGCGGACCGGGCGGCCTTCGCCGAGGAGCTCGGCGTCGCCGTGACCAGGCTCGTGGACAAATACCACGACGGCGGTGACCTCCCCTCAGGTTGCCCGGCAGATCCGCAGGCAGGTTCCCAGGCAGGTCGCCGGCCGGAAGGACGCAAGCACCGGCTGGTCGTCGCGCTGCACCCGGCACTCAAGGCGCCGCAGCCGAAAGCAGCGCACGAAGACCCACAAACAGCAATCCCACAAACGAACCCACAAGCCAAGGAGCAGGACAATGACTGACCAACGGAAATTCGAAATCGTCTACGACACCGAACTGCCCGGTACCCCGGAACGGGTGTGGGAGGCCGTCACCAAGGACACCCCGGCCTGGATGTTCCCCACGGACCAATGGCCGGCGGTCCGGACCGTGGACGAATACCCCTCCCATCTGGTGTCCCGGATGGACGGACCGGATGGCTGGTTCAACCAGCTGGAGCACGTCCTGGAACCGCTCGACGGTGGCCGGGCCCGGCTGCACTATGTGCACAGCGGCATCTTTGCGGACAACTGGGATAAGCAGTACGACGGCGCCAGCAAGCACACGGCGTTCTATCTGCACACCCTGGGCCAGTACCTGAAGTACTTCGACGGCAAGCCCGTGGTCTTCACGGACATCCAGGCACCCGCCGCTTCGCAGACGCCGGATGGCTTCGACCGGCTCAAGCGGGCCCTCGGCGTCGACACTGCCGTTCCGGGGGAGACGGTGGAGCTGGAGCTCGACGGCGTCGGGCCGCTGGCCGGCGAGATCGACTTCGCCAACGAGCACTTCCTCGGCCTGCGGACCGCGGACACGATGTACCGCTTCTTCGGGCGCAACGCCTTCGGCGCGCCAGTGGGGATGACCGTGCACGACTTCAGCGGCAGCGGGGACGCCGGGGCGACGGCCCAAGCCTGGACCGGGTTCCTGGCGAAGGTCTACGCCTGATCCCGCGACGCGCATCCTGCCTGGCGATGCCCTGAACGCTCGAGTTCGCCGGGAACGGGCCGAAGTCGCCGGAATGGTCCGGCGACTTCGGACGTTTCCGGCGACCTCGAGGCGCAGGGATGAACGGGCGTCGCAGGACAGGCCTGAAAGCGCCCCAGAATTCAGGCGATGGCCGCGGCCGGCGGGGACGACAGGTTGCGCCGCAGCTGCGGGGAGGCCTCCAGCCGGTCCTGGGCCAAACGCAATGCCAGCACGGCCGTCTCCAGCTGCTCCGGTGGCAGCGTGAACGGCAACCGCAAGTACTGCTCAAACGCGCCGCCGACGCCGAACCGGGGTCCGGCGGCGAGCCGGATCCCGACGTCGGGGGCCAGCACCGCCAGTGCCGTGCTGATCGGCGCCGGGAGTCGGCACCAGACGGACAGGCCGCCGTCGGGCCACTCGGGCTCCCAGCCCGGCAGGTGCTCCCGAATTAGTTCCACCAGTGTGTTCCGGTTCTCGCGCAGCGCGGACAGCCTGTCGGGGAGCGGCTCCGTCATGGCGTTGACCAGATGCGCCCCGGCCAGCTGCTCCACCACCGGCCCGCCCAGGTCAAGGGTGGTGCGGGCAGCGGCGAAGCGCCGGATGAGGGGCTCGCTGGCGCGGATCCAGCCGGTGCGCAGCCCTGCCCAGTGCGACTTGCTGAGGGAACCGAGGGAGACCACCGCCGGGCTGAAAGCGGCCATGGGGGTCGACGCGGCGCCGTCGAGGTTCAACTCCCGCAGCGTCTCGTCCACCACCAGCACAGTGCCCGACGCCGCGGCCGCCTTCACGAGCCGGCGCCGCTGGGAATCGGGCATCAGCCGGCCGGTGGGGTTGTGGAAGTCCGGCACCACGTACGCCATCGCGGGCCGCTGCTGGAGCAGCGCCGTTTCCATGGCCTCGAGGTCCCAGCCGCCTGCGCCGTTATGGGCAAGGCCGTCGTGGGCGGGGCCGTTACCGCCTGCGCTGTGGACACGGCCGCCGGGGACTGCGCCGTTATGGCCTGTGCCGCCGGGGGTTGCGGCTGGCATGGCCACCGGGACCGGTCGGCAGCCCGCAGCCCGGATCGCGTCGAGGGCGTTCGGGTAGCTCGGATGCTCCACCAGCACCTTGGTCCCGGACCGCCCGGCCAGTGTGCGGAGCACAATGTTCAGCGCGTGCTGGGCGCCGGAGGTGACCAGGACCTGCGCGGCCGTTGTCGGGACCCCGGCGGCGGTGTACCGGGCCGCAATGGCTTCCCGGAGCGGGCCCACGCCCAGGGCGTCATAGCCGAAGCCCGGCAGCAGGGCCGGCAGTTCGGTCAGGGCCGCGGCAAAGGCCCGGTGCACCACTTCGCCGCTGGCGGGCAGGGAGGCGTAAGCCAGGTCCAAGATCCCGTCCGGTACCGCCAGGCCGGGCGCGCCGCTCAGCCGCAGGGCTCCGTCGTGGCTGCCGGTATGCACAGGCCCCTGGCTCGGGATGCAGCTCCGGCTCCGGCTGCCCTGGCCGCTGCTGAGGAAACCCTGCTCTCGCAGCAGGGCGTAGGCCGCCGTCACCGTGGTGCGGCTGATGCCAAGGGCCGCTGCCAGCGAGCGCTCGCTCGGCAGGGCGACGTCCAGGGCGACGCGGCCGTCGAGGATGAGCAGGCGGACGACGTCGGCCAGCTCGCGGTAAGCGGGGGCGGCGCCGACGTTCCACTCGCCCAGCAGGCGGGCCAGCGACCCCGGAGTCAAAGAGACGGACATAGAGCCAGTATTTCAAACTGGCTATGGATTGCAAGGCCAGTTTTCGTGGAGGATGGAGACCATGTTGACCCGCAGACTCCTCCAGCTCCTCATCGGCCTCGCTCTTTACGGCATTTCCCTCGCCATGGTCATCCGCGCCAGCCTCGGCACGGCGCCGTGGGACGTGCTCCACCAGGGGCTGGCGGCCAGGACCGGGCTAAGCCTCGGCACGGTGGTGGTGATTGTCAGCTTCCTGGTGCTGCTGCTGTGGATCCCGCTCCGGCAATGGCCCGGCGTCGGAACCCTGTGCAACGCCGTGCTGGTGGGGGTCTTCGCGGACATCGGGCTGGCCCTGATTCCACAGTTTTCGCATCTGGGCGGCCAGATATGCCTGCTTGTCGGGGCGGTGCTGCTCAATGGCGTCGCCTCCGCCTGCTACATCGGCGCCCGCCTGGGCCCGGGCGCACGTGACGGGCTCATGACGGGCCTCGCCCGGCGGACGGGCTGGCCGGTCCGGGTGTGCCGCACCGGCATTGAAGTGGTGGTCCTTGGCGCGGGCTGGCTGCTGGGCGGCTCAATCG
The DNA here is from genome assembly GCF_000520575.1 of Arthrobacter sp. I3. NCBI lineage: Bacteria > Bacillati > Actinomycetota > Actinomycetes > Micrococcales > Micrococcaceae > Arthrobacter > Arthrobacter sp. I3. The sequence continues at coordinate 30,719 of NZ_KI914936.1, read as the reverse complement.
GTGTGGGCACGGTGCTGTACGCGCTGGTCATTGGCCCCCTGGTGCAGTTGCTGCTGCCGCGGTTCACCGTTCCGGAAACGCGTCCGGTCCCGGCGGCAGGAACTGAAGCGGCCGGAGCTGAAGCGGCCGGTTCTGAAACGGAAGCCGCCGTTGCCGGGACGGCGGTCCCCGGGACGGCGGTCCCTGTGGCGGCGGGCAGCGGGCCGGCCGATTGATTTCCGCGGGTTGATTTCCGCGGGCCCCGTCAGCCGGCGCCCTCTGATCCGGGGCCCGGCAGGGGCTGGCAGGTGGGGCAGTAGTAGATGTCCCGTTCCTCGGTGACAGTGCCGGCGCCGTTCTCCTTGCCCAGGACGCCGCGGCGGATCGGAGTGCCGCATTTGAGGCACGGCTGGTGCTCGCGCCGGTAAACCCAGTAACCGGGACGCCCGGCGGTGCGGCCCACCGGCACGCCCCGCGCGTTCAGCACGGTGGTCCGCCGGCCCGGCCCGAGGTTGGCGGAGAGCAGGACCTGGGCGTCGGTAATGATGGCGGCCAGATCCGGCACTGCCGAGACGGGCGACGCAGGATGGACGCCCGCGAGGAAGCAGGCCTCGCACCGGTAGATGTTTCCGATCCCCGCCAGCTTGCTCTGGTCCAGCAGGGCGACGCCGATGGGAACGTCCGGGGCTGCGAGCAGCCGGTGTTCGGCCTCGGCCGCGTCCCAGTCCGGGCCCAGCAGGTCCGGGCCGAGGTGCCCCACGATGGTGTCCTCCTGGTCGGTCCGGACCACCTCAAGGATGCCCAGGGAGAACCCGACGGCGTCGGCCGTGGCGGTCCGCAGCACGCAGCGGGCCGTGAAGCCGGGCTTCCGCCAGCGGCCCCCGGGCGGGTAGACCTGCCAGCTGCCCTCCATCTTCAGGTGCGAATGGATGGTGAGCCGGTCTCGGGGCGTCGGGCCCTGGACGCGCATCAGCAGGTGCTTGCCGCGGGGCACCACCTCGGCCACGGTCCAGCCGCCGAGCTTGAGGGTGGCGAAGCGCGGGACCCGGAAGTCGGAGGAGACCAGTTCCTTCCCGGCCAGGGCTGCGTGCAGCTGCGCGGCGGCGCGGAAGACCGAATCGCCCTCAGGCACGGATCCTCAGTCCCTTGGGGGTGGAATAGGCCCCGGCGTGGGCGAGGGCGGCCGCCACCGGGGTGTCCAGGATGCCGTGGCCGTTGACCTTTTCCATGATCAGCTTGTCCACCGCGCCTCGGGTCACCACACCCACCAGGGCCGTGCCGGCCGCGGCCAGGACGTCGGGGTCGTCGCTGAACGCGAGCAGGGTCTTGCCGCCGCGCTCGACGTACAGCGCCAGGGCGCCGTCGACCAGGACCACAAGGGCGCCGGCCTTCCGGCCCGGGCGGTGGCCGGTGCCGGCGTCGACGTTGAGCGCGGGCCATGGCAGCGCGGCGCCGTACGGGTTGGCGGGGTCGGTCGCGGCGAGGGCAAGGGCCACCGGTTCGGCCTTGTGCAGTTCGGCGTCCTCGACGTAGGACCGCAGCCGGTCCACCGTGGCGGGGACGGCGAACTGGGCCGCACCGAGGTGTTCGATGAAGTAGCCGCGGCGGCAGCGTCCGGCTTCCTCGAGTCGGGCCAGGACCTTGTACATGAGGCCGAAGCCGCCGAGGATGTTTTCCGCCATGACCGAGCCGCGGGTGACCACGCCGTAGCGGTCCAGCAGCAGCTCCGCGGTGGCCCGCGCATGGATGGTGGGATCGAGCTCCGGGGAGGGCAGCGCGGACCAGCGTCCCGCGGCGAGCGGGGGAGCGGGCGCGGTGCCGGTCACGGATCCGTACCGGCCGCCGGTGAGTCCCGGTGATCCGAGCAGGCCGGTGCCGTGCGCCCGTCCGAGCCGGCTGAGCCGCGGCGCGCGGGCCCGCGGGGCGCGCCCCACCTGCCGGTGCGCGGTGTGCCCGCCGGCGATCAGTGCCCTGACGGGGGCGAACGTGTCGCCGGTAATCCGGCCCGCCCAGGCGAGATCCCAGAGTGCGGCCACCACGTCCTGGTCGCTGAGCACCGAATCCATGCCGCCGGCAACCTCGGTCAGCTGCCGGAAGAAGTAGCCGCCGCCGTTGTTCTGCAGGTGCTCGAGGAGCCGTCGCTGCGCGTCGCCGGGTTCGAAGTCGATGGACGGGTTCAGCGTCAGTTCAGCCGAATCGGCGAGGTGCAGGCTCACCCAGCCGTCGTTGCCCGGCAGCGAGCCGGCACCGGACCAGAGGACCTCGCCGGCGGCCATGAGCTCGTCCAGCATGGCCGGCTGGTAGTTGGAGACGCGGCTGGCCAGGACAAGCGGCTCCCATGCCGAGGCTGGAATGGGCACGCCGGAGAGCTGGTCGATCGCCGTGATGATGCCGTCCAGGCCGCGGAGCGCGGATTGCCCGCGGCCGCCCGGGGTCCGCACGTTCTGCCAGGCGGGAAGGAACCGGCCGTAGGCGGCGGCGTCCACCGGCTCGACTTCGGCGCGGAGCGCGGCGAGGGAACGGCGGCGCAGCCTGCGGAGGACCTCGGCGTCGCACCATTCGCTCACATTGGCCGGAGGCAAAAGGGGAGGCACAACAGTGGGCTGGAACGCCTCCTCGCCGGATCCATCCACGCCGGAACCCTCAACCCCGGATTCTTCACCGCCGGCTGCCGTGCTGGCCGACGTGACCGCCGGCGGCGCAGCGTGCGGGCGGAACTCTCCTTCCACCACGCGCCCGTCCGCGGCCAGCCGCTTCAGTGCCGTGCCGACGACGGCGACGCCCAGTCCCAGCCGCGCCGCGGCCTCGGCGGCGGTGAAAGGCCCGTGCGTGCGGGCGTAGCGCGAGACGAGGTCGCCGAGGGGGTCAGCGACCGGTTCGATGAAAGCCAGCGGCACACCCATGGGCAGCGGCACGCCGAGGGCATCCCGGAGCCGGGCGGCATCCTCGACGGCCGCGAAGCGTTCGACGCCGCCGATGTTGACTTTGATCGCCCGGTTGGCCCGCTGCAGGGCGGTGAGGTGGGCGGCGGCGTCGGACTCCGCTGCCGGGGTTTCGACAGGCAGCACCTCCGGGGTTTCGGCTAGCCCAGCCGGCAGGCCTTCGACATGCTCAGCCGCCGGTGCGGTCCCGGCAGCCTCGCTTCCCTGGGCTGGGGCCGCGACCGGCTCCAGCCGGGCGGCGACCTCGTCCGGCGAGAGCGGACCGAGGAGGCGCAGGAGGTCTGCGACGCCCTCCAGCCCGCGCACCTGTCGGTCGCGGGCCAGCCGCTGCAGTTCGCGCTCGGTGGCCTCGATGACCTTCGCATCCAGCAGTTCGCGCAGCTCCACGCGGCCCATGAGCTCGTTGAGCAGGGTGGAATCGAGGGCCAGGGCGGCGGCCCGGCGCTCCGCCAGCGGGGAGTCGCCTTCGTAGAGGAACTGGGCCACGTAGCCAAAGAGCAAGGACTTCGCGAACGGGGAGGGCTGCTGGGTGGTGGTCTGGACGATCCTGAGCTCGCGGCGCTCGACCGACGCGGCGATGTCCTTCAGCGCCGGAAGGTCGTAGACATCCTGCAAGCACTCGCGGACCGCCTCGAGGACAATCGGGAACGTCGGGTACTTCCTGGCAACATCCAGCAGCTGCGCCGAACGCTGCCGCTGCTGCCACAAGGGCTGCCGCTTGCCGGGATTCTGCCGGGGCAGGAGCAACGCGCGGGCCGCGCACTCGCGGAACCGGGAGGCGAACAGGGCGCTCCCGCCGACCTCCGCCGTCACGATCTGCTCGATTTCCTCCGGGTCAAACAGGAACAACTCGGCGCCCGGCGGCTCATCTTCCATCATGGGCACGCGCAGCACGATGCCGTCGTCGGCGGCCATGGCCGAGCCGTCCATCCCGTAGCGCTGCTGCAGGCGCTGGCCCACGGCCAGGGCCCACGGTGCGTGCACGGGCATGCCGAAGGGGCTGTGCAGCACCACGCGCCAGTCGCCGAGCTCGTCGTGGAAGCGTTCGACGACCAGGGTCGTGTCGCTGGGGACCACCTCGGTGGCGAGCCGTTGTTCGGCGAGGTACTGGATCAGGTTGTTCGCGGCGTAATCGTCCAGTCCGCTGGCCTTGCACCGCTCGGTGGCCGGCCCGACGTCGGACGCCGCCAGTTCGCGCATGAACGCGCCGAGGGCGCGGCCCAGGTCCACCGGCCGGCCCAGGGAGTCGCCCTTCCAGAAGGGGAGCTTGCCGGGCTGGCCGAACGCCGGCGAGACCAAGACACGGTCGTGTGTGATGTCCTCGATCTTCCAGCTGGTGGCGCCGAGGGCGAAGATGTCGCCAACCCGGGATTCGTAGACCATTTCCTCGTCGAGTTCGCCCACCCGGCGCCCGCCCTTGGCCGCGGCGGCCGCCGGGCTGGCTGCCCTGCCGTCCGCACTGGCGCCGGAGGAGCCGCTACCGCCCGTGCCCTCGACCTCGGTGCCGATGATGTAGACGCCGAACAGCCCGCGATCCGGGATGGTGCCGCCGGACGTGACGGCGAGCCGCTGCGCGCCGGGCCTGCCCTCGATGGTCCCGGCATTCCGGTCCCAGATGACCCGGGGGCGCAGTTCGGCGAACTCGTCCGAGGGGTAGCGCCCGGCCAGGAGGTCCAGGGTGGCCTCGAACGCGGAGCGGGGGAGCGAGGCGAACGGCGCCGACCGCCGGACCGTGTTGAACCAGTCCTCCACGTCGATGGCACCGAGGGCCGTGGCGGCGACCGTCTGCTGGGCCAGGATGTCCAGCGGGTTGGCCGGTACGCTCAGCCGCTCGATCTTGCCCGCGAGCATCCGCTCCACGGTGATGGCCGTGTGGACCAGGTCTGCCCGGTGCTTCGGGAACAGGACGCCTTGGGAGACTTCGCCGACCTGGTGGCCGGCGCGGCCCACCCGCTGCAGGCCGCTGGCCACGGAGGGCGGCGACTCGACCTGCACCACCAGGTCCACGGCACCCATGTCGATGCCGAGCTCGAGTGAGGACGTGGCCACGACGCAGCGCAGCCGACCGGATTTCAGGTCATCTTCGATCAGGGCGCGCTGGTCCTTGGACACGGAGCCGTGGTGGGCGCGGGCCAGCACGGGATCGGCGCCGGCGGTGCTCCCGGCCTGGGCCATCATGTGGGCCGGTGTGGCGGTGGACGTGGGCTGCGCGGCGGCGCCGCCGGACGGCATGCCCGCACCGCCGGACGGCACTGGATTCGGCACTGCCTGCGGCACGTCATTCGGCACGGCGTCGAAGTCCGGGGCGCCGGCGCCAAAGTCTGTCCAGCCGCCGCCGGCTGCCAGGAGCTGGCGTTCGGCGTAGATCTCGTTGAGCCGGGCGGTCAGCCGTTCGGCGAGGCGGCGGGAGTTCGCAAACACGATGGTGGACTGGTTGGCGAGCACCAGGTCCACGATCTTTTCCTCCACATGCGGCCAGATGGAGGCCTGGGGCTGCAGCCCGGAGGCCGGACCGGAGTCGAAGGCCCCGGCGGCGCCCTGGAGATCGGACATGTCCTCCACCGGGACGGAGACGGTCAGGTCCCAGTTCTTCCGTGACGGAGGGGCGACAATTTCCACCGGCGCCGAGCCGGCAAGGAACTGCGCCACCAGCTCCTTGGGTTCCACGGTGGCCGACAGCCCGATCCGCTGGGCGGGCTTGGGCAGCAGCGCGTCCAGCCGTTCCAGCGACACCGCCAGATGCGCCCCGCGCTTGGTGCCGGCGACGGCGTGGACCTCGTCGACAATGATCGTGTCCACCTCGCTGAGGGTTTCGCGGGCCTTGGACGTCAGCATCAGGAAGAGCGATTCCGGGGTGGTGATGAGGATATCGGGCGGGTGGCTGAGCAGCGAGCGGCGGTCCGACGCCGTCGTATCCCCGGACCGGACACCCACGGTAATGAGCGGGGCCGGGAGGTCCAGGCGTTTGGCGGTCTGCGTGATGCCGATCAGCGGCGCGCGGAGGTTGCGTTCGACGTCGACGCCGAGAGCCTTGAGCGGGGATATGTACAGCACGCGGGTCTTGCGCTGGGGCGCCTTGCCTCGAGCAGGCTTCCGGCGCCCGCCCTTGGCCGAGGGGTCCAGGCCGGGGAGGGCGTCGGGCTCTGCGGGCGCGGAGACGAGCAACCGGTCCAGCGCCCAGAGGAACGCGGCGAGCGTCTTGCCGGAGCCGGTGGGTGCGACGACGAGGGCGTGCGAACCGGAGGAGATGGCATTCCAGGCGCCGTTCTGGGCCGGTGTGGGCGCGGAAAAAGCGCCCAGGAACCAGTCCCGGGTCGGCCGGCTGAACCGGTCCATGGCGTCGGCCGCGAGTGCGCCTCCGGCGAGCTCCTGCCCCTTCATTCCTCCATCATGCCCTACCCCGCCGACACTATTGGCCGGGCCACATCATGGGGCAGCGGGTCCCCCGGGGGCCAGGTGCCCCGGGACGGACGGGAGCGCAGACACGCTGGAGCAGAGACGCGGGGGACGGGTGTTACTTGGGCTGGAAGGCACCGATGGTCAGCAGGTTGATCTCCGTGTTGGTGCAGGCGTCCAGTTGCTGCGGAATGAACAGCGACGCGGTGTCGTTGGGCGGGTAGACCCGGAATCCTGCCGCCGGTGTCTTGGTGCAGTCCGGGTAGTTGGCGGCCTGGGTGTAGCGCAGGGTGGCTGTGCCGGCCTTGCCCGGGGCAAGCGTGACGTCGGTGACCGGGCCCGAGTCGTCGCGGGTGGCGGCGGCGCCGATCGGCTCACCGTCGGCCCCTGCTGTGAGGGAGACGCCCGCGAAGCCCTTCAGCAGGCACGGTTCGGTGCCGGAGTTGGTCAGGATCAGCTGCATGTAGATGCTGCCGGCCGCGCCGCCGCCGGTGGCATCGGTGGTGCCGGTCAGGCTTGCGGCCTTGCACAGCTGGGGGCCTGCCTTGGCGGTGGACGGTGCGGCGGCGGCAGAGGATTCCGGCGCGGTGGCGGACGTCGCCGGCGGCTGGCTGGTCTCCGTGGCAGACGGGCTGGGCGGGGACGTGGCCGACTGGGCCTGCGTCGAGCTGCCCCCGCAGCCGCTGAAGAGGAGGGCCGCCGCGGCAGCCGTTGTCACAACCAGTGCGTGCTTCATTCGCTGAGACCTCATGGCTCAACCATTATCCCCGCCGTTGCCTTAGTCAACGATGCCACTGCGACGGAGCCCGATTGATGTCCGGATTGTGATTTCCCGGCATCGGCCGAGGTCAACTGCGCCGCGTGCTGCTTCCCGGAGCCGGCGAGCAGCTGCCCTAGTCGGTCTCGGGCCCCGAGCAGTAGTGGCAGTCGTCGGGGCAGGAAGCGGCCCAGGGGTCCGTCCCGGCCGCGGACCCGGACAGGATTTCCGGCTGCCGTGCCAGCGCGGTTGGCCGGTCAGTTGCCAGCATGCCCGGCTCCTTCGGGGTCTGCCACGCTCAGTTCAAAGCCGTCGGCAACGTGGAACAGCTGCCGGTGCCCGCCGTCGGAGAGCACCCATACGACGTCGCCGTCGGGCGTGCGGTTGTCGACCAGGCCCGCGTGCTCAAGGCGGCCGCCACGGTGGAGGTGGACGGCGTCGCCGATCTCGACGTCGTCCCAATGGGCGGCGCTGCCGGAAGGCCGGTTTTTCTGCAAGGTCATGAGGAGTCCTGAACGGTCACGGGGAAACGAGGATGTGACCCAGCTAACCGCGAAATGGCCTCCCGCCTCAATGGTCAAGTGAATGAGACACCGACTTACTGTTGTGCACAAGTCCAAGGGCAGAAGTCCAGGGCCGGAGCCCCCCGGGCAGAACTCCGGGCAGAACTCCGGACGCCAGGCGGCCGCCTACGTGTCCGTGCGGGCTGCGCGGCGGGTCAGCCAGGCAAAGGTGGGCGGAGGGGGCGGCGGGACAGCCGCTGCCCCGGCCGCCGTGCGCCCCGAGGTGCCCCCCGCTGCCGCGCGGCGCCGGCGCAGTTCCAGGGCGAGGCTCTCCTGGCCACGGGCCATCGCCCAGCGGTGGTTGGCGGCGAAGGCCGGCTTCAGCAGCCAGCTCAGCCGCCGCAGCAGGGGCTT